>JAWOEJ010000258.1:0-5422 GCA_046482845.1 Desulfobacteraceae bacterium
TTATTTTGGCTGCCCTGGCAAAATCAAGTATGCCAAGGTTTTCGCCTATCTCTTCATGGGGTCTGGGTGAAAAATCAAAAACAGGTGGGGTCCCCTGGGTTTTTACCAGTAAATTGTCTGCTTCATCGCTGCCTTCGGGCACGTCCGGGTGGGGAAGGTTGGGAAGGGTGATCATAAAATCATGGATAAAGGACTCAATCTTTTCCAGCTCTTTTTCAAGGGCCTTTATTTTTTCTGACACCACCCGCATCTCTTTTATGGGATCATCTGCATTCTGACCCTGTTTTTTTATTTCAGCTATTTTATCTGAAACAACATTCCTGTCATGTCTCAGGCCCTCGATTTCCTGTAAAAGTTCTCTTCTTTTTGTTTCGTTTCTGGAAAAATCCGTAAAGTCGGCTGTTGCCTTTCTTTTTTCCGCAGCTGTTCTGACCTGATCCAGATTTTCTCTAATATACTTTATTTCCAGCATTTTTTTATTCCTGTCTGCCCCTTTTTACATGAGTTTTTCAAGTTTAAATCAATAAAATGAAAACTATCACGGGGTTATAATTCAGTCAATGATTATTGTAGGTTGACAATTTAAGTGTTTTGTATAATATTTCTATAAATTATTTTTTCTGTGGAGATATGTTATTTATGGAAGAAGCCAGAGACAGTAGAAAAAACGTACTAAAGGAAACCGCTGACAGGCTGACCAGATTTTCACATGAAGAGCTGAAGGATAAATCAGACCTGGTTGAAGAAAAATTGTTTACATTTGCCAATTTTATAGAGGCACATCATGCTTTGTTTTATCTACAGCGGAACAGTGAAATACCGACAGAAAATATCATAAGAAAAGCCCTTGAAATGAAAAAGGGTGTTGTGCTTCCGGCCTTTTCAGAGTCAAAGCATTCAATTCATCTTTTTTGTATTACAGATTTTGACAGGGATCTGATCATGGGAGATTTTAATGTGCTGGAGCCTGACCCGGAAACCTGTAAAAAAATTCCCCTGGAGGAAATAGATATAGCAGTGATCCCGGGGCTTGCCTTTGATGAAAAAGGCGGTCGGATCGGCTTTGGTGAGGGGTTTTACAATAGATTGATCCCCCGGCTGCCTGAAACGACCCGCAAGGTCGCCCTTGCCTATGAAGAGCAGATAGCAGATCAGATTGAAATGGAGTCCCGCAGGTACAATATTGATATTATAATTACAGATAAAAGAATTATCTATAAAATCTGATCATTAAAGTAAAAGAAATGCATGCATGAACAGTGAACCTGGAAAATTTGTCCGCTGGCGGCGGGACATGGTAAAAAAACAGATCATCAGCCGTGGAATTACTGATTCCAGGGTGATCGCTGCCATGGAAAAGGTCCCGAGACATCTTTTTGTCAGCGATGCCCTTACAGAAAGCGCTTACAGTGATTTTCCCCTTCCCATTGGAGAGGGTCAGACCATTTCCCAGCCCTATATTATTGCCGAGATGACCCAGAGTCTTGGGCTTACCGGAAATGAGCGGGTCCTTGAAATCGGAACCGGTTCAGGGTATCAGGCAGCGGTTCTGGCGGAAATTGTTTTCCGGGTATACACCATAGAAAGGAATAACACTCTTTTTATGAGAACAAGGCAGCTGTTTGACGACCTGAAATATCATAATATTGTGGCCGCTTATTCCGACGGCACCCAGGGATGGAAGGAGGAAAGTCCCTTTGATGCCATTATTGTCACTGCAGGCGGGGAAAAGATCCCCCAGCCCCTGATTGATCAGCTTGCCCTGGGCGGAACCCTTGTCATGCCCGTGGGCGGACATTTCAGCCAGGAGCTGATCAGGGTACACAAGGAAAAGGACGGTGTTACCACAACAAATCTTGGGGGATGCAGATTTGTAAAGCTTATCGGCCAGCACGGGTGGAAAGAATAATTCATGCTTAAACGTCTCTATGACTGGGTCCTTCAATGGGCAGACCGGCCTGGTGGACCCTGGGCGCTTTTTTTACTGGCCTTTGCCGAGTCCTCTTTTTTTCCGATTCCGCCGGATGTCCTTTTGATTGCCCTTGCCGTGGGCCGGCCGAAAAAATCCATTTATTTTGCCCTTGTGTGCAGCCTGGGTTCCCTGTTGGGCGGATGCCTTGGCTATTTCATCGGATGGCAGTTCATGGGGAGCGTGGGGGAGAGTATTATTTCCTTTTACGGCCTTACGGAAAAAATAGAACATATGGCCTGTCTTTACAGAGATTATGATGCCTGGGCCGTATCCATTGCCGGATTTACTCCCCTTCCCTATAAATTGTTCACCATTACAGCCGGGGCTTTGAGTGTCAGTTTTCCTGTATTTTTCATAGCATCTGCATGTTCAAGGACACTGAGGTTTTTAATGGTGGGCGGGCTTATATTTGTTTTTGGCCCGAAAATTCAAATATTCATCAATAAATATTTCAATATCCTGTCCATAGTTTTTGTTGTTCTCCTTGTGGCGGGATTTGCAGCAGTTAAATTCCTTTTTTAAAACAAGGGTGAGATGTGTTGATTTTTTTTGTCAGGCTTTAGGCAGGTAAAAAAATTATCAACAAAAAAAACATCATGATTATAAAACTGATTGTTAAAAAACTGAAAAGTGCGGCTGCAGATCTGCTTCCCATTGTCCTGGTGATTGCCTTTTTTCAGATTTTTGTGATCAAGCAGCCCCTGCCCCAGGCCGGAGATGTTTTTTTCGGCGCCCTTCTTGTGGTTGCCGGCTTAACCCTCTTTGTCCAGGGACTGGAGATGGGGCTGTTTCCCGTAGGTGAGACCATGGCCCATGCACTGGTCAGAAAGGGCAGTGTATTCTGGCTGCTGGTTTTTGCCTTTGCCCTGGGGTTTTCAACTACTGTGGCGGAACCTGCCCTGATTGCCATTGCCAGGGAAGCCGCAGATATTGCCGCCCAGGGGGGGCTCATTGATCCGGACAGGAAAGTGCTTGCCAGTTATGCCTTTGGCCTTCGCATGTCTGTTGCCTTTTCCGTAGGTCTGGCTATTCTCATAGGGGTTTTGCGGATTATCCGGGGATGGCCGATTCATTATCTGATAATCGGCGGTTATATCGGGGTGATGCTGATCACCATGATTGCACCGGAGGAAATCATCGGCATTGCCTATGATGCCGGCGGTGTAACCACATCCACCATCACAGTGCCCCTGGTTGCAGCCATTGGTGTGGGCCTGTCTTCTTCCATCAAAGGGAGAAGTCCGCTTGTGGACGGGTTCGGACTGATTGCCTTTGCCAGTCTGCTGCCCATGATTTTCGTCATGGGATATGGATTGCTTGTTTTTTAAAAAGGAATGGGTGTATGGATTTTTTATATGAATTTTTAAATGTGTTCATTGCGACCTGCAGAGATGTGCTGCCCATTGTCTTACTTGTTGCCGGGTTTCAGTTTTTTGTGCTGCGCCAGCCCATTCCCCATCTTAAGCAGGTGCTGGTGGGAGCGGTTTATGTGGTCATCGGTCTGGCCCTGTTTCTGGCGGGACTTGAAAAAGCCCTGTTTCCCCTTGGAAAAATTATGGCTGCTCAGTTGTCAGATCCTGTGTTTATTTACGGGTCAGAAGACATTGTCCAGTCAGACTGGAAAGCCTATGTATGGATTTATTTGTTTGCTGCAATGATCGGTTTTGCCACAACCATTGCTGAGCCCTCTCTGATTGCTGTGGCATTTAAGGCCAATGAGGTTTCTGCCGGCACCATCAGTCAATGGGGGTTGAGGCTCACGGTTGCCTTTGGTGTTGCCTTTGGTATTACCCTTGGAACCTTCCGCATCGTTACAGGCACCCCGCTTTACCTGTACATACTGGCCGCCTATATTATTGTTATTGTTCAAACGGTTTTTGCGCCCAAAACCATTATTCCCCTGGCCTACGATTCAGGCGGCGTCACCACTTCAACCGTAACCGTGCCCCTGGTGGCTGCCCTGGGGCTTGGACTGTCCGCCACTGTACCGGGAAGGAATCCTGCCCTGGACGGGTTCGGCCTGATCGCCTTTGCCAGTGTCTGTCCAATTATATCGGTCATGGGATATGCGCAGTTGATGTACTGGAAAAATAAATAATGGAGGATTTTTATGCGATTCAAGGTTATTCTCTCTACTGTAAAACCTGATATATCCGACCGTGTGGTTGATGCGGCAAAAGAGGCAGGCGCAACCGGGGCAACCATCATACCGGCAAGAGGTACCGGCATTAAGGAGGCAAAAACATTTTTCGGCCTTTCTCTGGAAGCCCAGACCGATGTGATTTTGTTGCTTCTGGAAGAACACCTGGTTAATCCTGTTCTGGAAGCCATCCGAGCCGCCGGGGAATTTCATAAGCCCGGAACCGGTATCGCCTTTGTTCTGCCTGTTGACAAAATTGCCGGTCTGGAAAGTCAGATGGAGAAATTCAAGGAAGATGTTCAAAAGCGGTATCTTTAAACAGGGTGTTTTTAAACGCGGTATTTTTAAACCGGTATTTTTAAACCGGTATTTTTAAACCGGTATTTTTAAAATAGGAGGCGTTCATGGCAGGTGCTGATAAAAAAAAAATCTTTGCAAGGGATGTGATGAATACAAAGATTGTCACCATTGACGGCCTGGCCACAGCCAGGGAAGCGGTTGAAAAAATGCACACAGAAAATGTGTGTGAGCTTATTGTGAACAAAAGAAGCCCTGACGATGCCTGGGGTATCCTTGTTTACCAGGATATCGTCAGAGGGGTGGTGCTGACTGATTTGACACCGGATGAGGTCAATGTGTATGAATTAATGACCAAGCCGGTGATTACGGTTCCCGCTGATATGAATATCCGTTATGCTGCCCGCCTGATTTATAACGCCGGCATTAGAAGAGCACCGGTTGAGGAAAATGGAGAACTGGTGGGAATTATAACCATGGCTTCCCTGGTTCTGGGGAATAAATTGTTCTGATGCCTCTGCCGTCTTTTCAGAATAAAGCCCTGAATTGCCCTCTGCCCGACGGTCATTTTATTGAAAAAAAGGGATTTGATTTTAAATTTGCCCCCGCTCTGTGCAGGACGTGTAACGGGTTCTGCTGCAGGGGCGAACCCGGTGATATCTGGATTTCTCCCCTGGAAATTGATACGGTGTGCGCGTTTTTAAAGATAAATATTATTGATGGTTTTGATATCTACTTTCACATGCATAGACCACGTAGGGCAGTTTTTCGGAGTATTCGCGCACCTTGGGTACATCCACCACGCCCGCTATGTTTATGCCGCAGTCGCAGACAAATACCCCTATGCGCGGGGGTTCTCCTTCCACATCTATTTCCTCGGGCCTGACCTGCTCTTTGACCCGGGTTCCGCGGGCTTCTGCAAGGTTGCGGCCTGCAGCGCAGGCTGCCGCGCTTGCCTCGGTTACAGAGCTGGGGATATCCTTTGGCCCCTGGAATATGCCGCATGCAAACAC
>JAWOEJ010000238.1:0-3535 GCA_046482845.1 Desulfobacteraceae bacterium
GTTTCAATTCCAGCTCATTATTTAGGCCAAGAGCAGACAAAACCAGATAGCAGCTAGAGCGAACCGAATACTGCAGCCCTTAGTTTGCTGCATGTATTGAGCCAGATGGGAATTTTGTGATATTTGCCCAGCACTTTCTTAAGGCCATCTGTTATCCGCTGGGGCATGACAATGGGGGTTCTTGAGCCGAACCGGATCATCTCGATATGGTCAATTTCTCTGATTTTTGCGATAAGATACTCAATTTTCTCATCAGACAGGATAAAGGGATCGCCGCCTGTAATCAGGACATCACGGATTTCCCTGTGTTCACTGATCCATTTGATACCCTCATCCACATCAAACCGAAGCTTTAAATCCCTGTCCACCACAATCTCCTTTCTGAAGCAGTGGCGGCAGTAGTTGGCACAGGTTTCAATCACAGTAAAGGCAATTCTGTCATGGTACTGCCTGGCAATACTGTCAGGTCTTTTTTCTTCGGTATCCCTGTTTTCCTTCCAGACCAGATAGTCCTTCATGCCGTATTTGTTTTCTTTCTCTTTAAACGACGGGATAACCTGTTTTCTTATGGGGCAGTCCGGGTTATCTTTGTCCATGAGAGAGGCAAAATAGGGGGTGGTGCCCCACCTGGTTTTCATCTCATTTATCGCCTTCTCTTCTTGTTCACTGATGTTGATAAACTTTTTCAGTTTCTCAGCTGTATCAACAAACTCCTGCATTTGTCTGATCCACTCTTCCATTTTTATGTCCTCAATAATTTTAATTACACTCGATCATCAAGTTTTTTGATTACCACCGCTGGGGGCGGCGCTCGTTCCTTTCATAAAAACCTGATAATCGAGTTACAGTATTTAAATTTTTTTAAATCAACAGGGTTTTGTTCTTCAGGCAGCTCACCCTCAACACTTCTGCCTGTAAAAACAATCTGCAACGATAACAGAACCGCCTGTAAAAACAATCTATGATTATAACAGAACCGCCTGTAAAAACAATTGCAAATTGCACCTCATTTTTGATATCCATAATGACTATACCGCCCTCAACTTAAAAACAGCCAGGACTTTTTCAAAATCAAATTCAACAAATTCAAAACCAGCCGCCGACCTTTGTCTATTGGATGAATTTATAGACGACACAGCGCTAGACATTGAGATATTTCTGGTATTCCTTATGTGTGATATGAACCCTGTGGTCTTCCCAGTCTTCTTTCTTGATATCCATATAATTGGTGTAAATTTCATCTCCCAGGGTCTTTTTCAGAAAACTGCTTCTTTCTGCTTCCACCAGGGCTTCAAAAATACTTTTGGGAAGGAATCTTTCATCCCACATGGCCACATTGGTATTGTTAAGATAGGCGTTTCCGATATCAGGTTCCGGACAGGTCAGATTTTCCTCAATACCGGCAATTCCCATGGCAATTAAAACAGCCATCTGCATATAGACATTGCCTGCCGGATCAGGGCTTCTCAACTCAATCCGCGTGGCTTTGGGATTTTTTGAAAAGGGAATTCTTACCATGGAGCTGCGGTTTTTAAGGCCCCATCCCCGGGAAATCGGCGCCTCCCTGCCCATGACATAGGCCTTATAGGAATTAAAGGTGGATGCCATGACAATGGATGTTTCCCGGGCGTACTTTAAAATACCGGCAATGAACTGCCTGGCTGTCCGGCTTAAGAGATACTTGTTGGACGAATCATAAAAAAGATTTGTTCGGTTTTGATCCACTACGGAAAGATGAATATGAAACGCGTTTCTGTTATACCCTTCAAAGGGCTTGGGCATAAAGGTGATATTATAATGCTCCTCTTCCAGAGCCACTTTCTGAGCCACATATTTGAAAAGAACGGTCTGATCCGCTGCTGTTAAGGGATCCGTGCATTCTATATTGATTTCATGCTGGGACGGGGTGACTTCGTGGTGTGCCTTTTCAGATTTAATCCCGCATTGTTTCAAAATCCGGATAATCCTGTTTCTGATCTGCTCCCCCTTGTCATGGGGAGTGGAATGGAAGTAACCGGCATTATCGGAAAAAGCCTTTTGGCCAAATTCTTTTCCGTTTAAAATAAAAAATTCGTATTCCGGGCCCATGGCAAAGGTAAACCCGTATTTCTCCCGGGCGTAGTCAATAATTTTTTCCAGCAAAGCTCTGGAATCAGCACCTGCCCGCTGGCCGTTTTCATCAAAAATATTTCCAATGACAAACCCGGCCCTGTCCCCCTTAAAATCAAGCACACGAAAGGTATCAAGATCCGGCACCAGCAGCCTGTCGCTTTTATCCACAGACCCATACCCTGCAATGGAACTTCCGTCAAACCCGATACCATCGTCTGCTATAGTTTCAATATCCTCTGCATTCACCGGCAGGGTCATGAGCCTGCCGTTCAGGTCGGTAAAGAAAATTTTAACAAATTCAACTCCCTCGACCTCCTTTTTAATTTCCGCCTTGACTTCCATTCTCAGCTCCTGTTAATCCCAAAAAATTATTAATAATCAATAAAGATCCTGCTACCACAAGGACAAGTAAAAAAGCAATTTATTTTTAAAAATTGTCCTTAACCCAGGATGAAAAACATGACATATTTAACAGGCAACCGCTGGGGTCGGCGGTATTCAAAAAATTTGATGATCGAGTATAAAAGGAGGATAAAATGCAAATTTCCGTTAAAACAAGTTCAAAAACTCAGATGAAGGATATTACAGACCAGGTCAGAAAAGTAGTTGATGAATCCGGAATAAAAGATGGCCTTGTCCATGTATTTTCCATGCACACCACAGCAGCCGTGACCATTAATGAAAATGCCGATCCGGCCGTTGAAACTGATATTCTCAACACTGTAAACAAGATCGTCCCCTGGGATGATCATTACAAACATATGGAGGGAAATTCTGCCGCCCATATCAAAACCAGTCTGTTCGGCCCCTCGGAAATCATCCCCCTGGAGAACGGCGCCATGGTGCTGGGCACCTGGCAGGGGATCTTTTTCTGTGATTTTGACGGTCCAAGGAACCGGAAAGTAAATGTAAAAATTCTGCCAGTGGTTTAAGCCCTGACATTGTATTTAAAACATGGTATGTTTCTTGGAAAAGCTGGATATGCTCAGGTAATTTTTGTCCAAACACGGGGTTTTCGATCAGACACCAGGTATTCCTGAGATGCGGTAAACAGAGGAAAACAGAGAACTTTTTAACCTGGAGAACATGGTATCAATGAAAGTGTTATTTTTGCTCATCGCCCTGATTGCCGGAATGCTGGCACCCATCCAGGCCGGCCTGAACGGAAAAATGGGACGTGCCATTGGAAACCCTGTTTATGCCTCGCTGATTTCCTTTGTGGTCGGATCTCTGGTACTTTTCTTCTATACAATTGCAGCCAGGATAAATTTTTATTCCATCCGCAATGCAGCAGACCTTCACTGGACGGTCTGGACCGCCGGATCTCTGGGGGCTTTTTATGTCACCTCAGTGATTATCATTGCCCCGAAAATCGGGGCCACCCTGACCTTCAGCCTTGTGGTGGCAGGTCAGCTTATCATGG
>JAWOEJ010000008.1:0-12263 GCA_046482845.1 Desulfobacteraceae bacterium
TCTGCCGCTGTTGTTGTGGATTTTGACAGGGATATGTGGGGGTATATTTCAATTGGATATTTTAAACAAAATTTAAAAGCAGGTGAAACCGGCTCCTCAACCATGCCCCACAAGGTAAATCCCATTGATTTTGAAAACAGTGAGGGCAATATGGGACTTGCCATTTCCATGATGGAGCATATGGCGGTTAAACTCCAGAAATCAAGATTTCAAAGGGATCTTTCCGACAGTACAGTGTTAAGAAACATGGGATCCCTACTGGGGTATTATCTCATTGGGATCAAAAGTGCCGTCAGGGGCATTGGAAAGTTAACCCTTGATCAAACGGCCCTTTTAAAAGATCTTGATGAAAACCTAGAGCTTCTTGCAGAGCCCTTTCAAACGGCAATGAGGGTTTTTGGAGAAAAAAATCCCTATGAACGGCTCAAGGAAATTACCAGGGGGAAAAAAACAGGACATAAGGAACTCGAAGAATTTGTTGATAAACTGGAAAATGTGCCGTTTCCATTCAAGGAAAGGATGAAGGCGTTGACCACGAGAAACTACACCGGGCTTGCTGAACAGCTGGTTGATATGTATTTTTCTAGGAGAGAGGATGGCATCTGAGAATAAAATCAGGCAGAATAAAATCAAGCAAAATAAAATCAGGCAGAATAAAAAAGATGAACTGATGTTTGCTGATGAACTGTTAAAACCGGATACTGTTTCCAGCTTAAAGGCCAGCCCCTGGAAAATTCTTGTGGCGGATGATGAAAAGGAAATTCATGATATTACCCGGATTGCCCTGCAGGACTTTACTTTTGAAGAAAGAAGCATAGAACTGCTTTATGCGTTTTCCGGTGCAGAGGTAAAAGACATATTCAGGCAGAACAATGACATTGCTCTTATTCTCCTTGACGTGGTCATGGAGGAGGATGATACAGGACTGGCTCTTGTTAAATACGTCAGAGAGGAACTCAATAATTCCACAGTGAGAATTGTCCTGAGAACAGGTCAGCCGGGCAAGGCCCCAGAACAGGATATCATTGCCAGGTATGATATCAATGATTACAAGGCCAAAACCGAGCTCACAGCCCAGAAACTCTTTACCACTGTGACCGCTTCCCTCCGGGCGTACAGTAATCTGAGGCTGATTGAAAGAAACAGAATCGGTCTTAAGCTTATTATTGACTCCACAGCATCAATTTTTAAAACCCATTCCCTTTATCAGTTTGCTTCAGGGGTGTTAACCCAGCTGCTTTCCATTTTAAGGCTGGATTCAAATTCCGTTTTTGTCCACAACAGTGCCTATGCAGCTGCTTTTTTTGATGATGAAATGAAAATCGTTGCCGCCACGGGAAAATATGCAGATTTTGTGGAAACTGACATGAAAAAGGTCCTTCCCCGGTCTGTGCTTGAAGCCTTTGAATATTTAAAGGCAGAAGGGGGCGACCTTTTTTCAGGGGATGAGTATATCGGTGTTTTCACGTCCAGTGAAGGGTCAACAAGCCTTTTATACTTAAGCGGATGTAAAAATCTGTCTGCGGTTGATAAAAATCTTGTCCGCCTGTTTACCCGGAGTGTATCCATTGGGTTTGATAATATTTCCCTTGCCCGGGAGATCATTGATACCCAGAAAGAGGTGATTTACACCCTGGGAGAAATTGTTGAAACCCGGTCCAAGGAAACCGCTCACCATGTCAAGCGGGTTTCAGAAATCTGTTATCTTCTTGCCGGAAAATGCGGAATAGATGAAAAAACGGCTGAAATGCTTAAACTGGCTTCCCCCATGCATGATATTGGAAAAATAGGTGTGCCTGAAGCCATTCTGCATAAACCGGGTAAGTTAACAGACAAAGAGTTTGAGATCATCAAGGCCCATGCTGAAACAGGGTATGAAATCCTGAAAAAATCCAAGCGTCAGATCATGAAAACCGCTTCCATTGTTGCCAGGCAGCATCACGAAAAATGGGACGGCACTGGATATCCCCAGGGGCTGTCCGGGGAAAATATTCATATTTACGGGAGGATTGCTGCCATTGCCGATGTGTTTGATGCCCTTACCCATGCACGATGCTACAAAACGCCCTGGTCCATTCCCGAAGTGGTTGAATTTTTCAAAAAGGAGCAGGGCCGGCATTTTGATCCTTATCTGACGGATCTTTTTCTGTCGGATATTGACAGCTTTGTTGAAATCAATAAAAATTTTCCTGATTAGTGAAACAAATTGTAATTCTTTAAAACATCCAGGGAAACTAAAGGCCGAGTTTATTCATAAAATCATCGTCTGCTTCATCATGCGTACTGTTTTGGCTGTTTTTTTCCCTTTCCTGTTTTTCCCGGGCCTGGGTTAAGATCTCTTCAATATCTTCGTGCTTTTCTTTTTCAAAGGGGAAAAGGGGCTCAAATATGGTTTCTTCTATTCCGAGTTCCAGATAAAAAGGACGGTGGTTTTCTGTTTCAAAGGAAACCCTTCTGTACTGGGGATTATCAATCTGGGTGTCAATGGAAATATGAATATCCTTGTTGATCACCAGCATTTTGGGCTGATTCTGGTTGATGGAGACATGGAGTTCATGGCGCAGATCGGTCTGAAAATGGCCCATGGTCTGATTCATAAGCTCGCCTAATACATTTGCCACGTCATCTGAGGTATGCAGGATGGATAGTTCCTCTTCAGGCATTCCCATGTTGAGCATATAACTTCTGTAGATATCCAGGGCGGCTTCAGCGGAAAAATTCATGATCAGCAGCCCGGACACTCCGCCGTCAAAAACTGTGAAACATCCAATATCAGGCTTTAAGCAGGTTTTGTTGATTCTCTGAACAAGGGGGGAAAATCTGATTTCTTTGGCCGACGCTTTTGTTAGTATTCTTTGAACGGTTTTGCATAAAATCAAAAGGATTTCATTGGTTGAGTCTGTTTTTTCGTTGGGCATATCTGCCTCCTTTCTGCCGGGATCATTATGTTAAAGATTTAGATAAAATTTTATTTTTTTCATGCATTAATAAGCTTTACATTATATGCTGACAGCGGTTAAGTCAATATTAACCTTGATGGCCGTCTGAATTTTGCAGCGCAGGTTTATGGAAAATCAGGAAAAATTTGTAAACCCATCTGAATTGCGGGTATAATCTGACAATTTTTTACTTAAAATCGATGATCAAGCTTATGTGTCAAGTCAAGTTTCTGTGTCTGGTTTCTGGAGAACGGTGTCGGGCTTGTGTTATTGGCGTTATCTACCATATCCGTTGTGAGCCTGTGAAGGCTATAGATAATGCTTTTAACTCAAGTCTGACACCTCGCAGGTAATTATGAATAAAACAGGTTTCAGAGTTGGGGTTCTGCCCATGGGTGAAATTGACCGCATAATTCCCAGGGCTGTAGCAGCACAAATAACCGGCGCTTTTGGAATTGAAGCCGAGGTTCTTCCTGTTGCGCCTTGTCCGGCTTATGCCTTTGATTCAAGACGGGTTCAGTACAATGCCGGCCTGATAATAAAAAAGCTTGAAAAAAAACAGTTTTCAGGGTTTACAAAGGTTGTGGCCCTGTTTGACGATGATCTTTTTATTCCGGTTTTCTCTTTTGTACTTGGAGAGGCAAGGATGGGAGGGCGCTGTGCCCTTGTCTCAATTTACAGGCTGAAGCAGGACCCGTTACGTGCGGTAAAAGTGGCCATGCATGAATTCGGTCATTTGATGAGCCTGGGACACTGTATGGAAAAAGGCTGCGTTATGAATTTTTCCAAGGACATTGAGCATCTGGATAAAATTTCCCCTGGCATGTGCAGATTTTGTGTTGAAAACATACAATACCAGTTTGAACGATATTAACCTTAACCCATCTAACCCATCAAAGTTTTTAACACATCTTCTTTTCCAATAATCCCGGCAATTTTATTGTTTTCAACAACGGGTATGGTATGAAAATGCTTTTCAACCATTAAAGCGGCCATATCTTTAAGGGGCGTGTCCGGCTTTACTGTAACAACTTCAGTTACCATGGCCTGTTTCACTTTTATGGCGGATGTTTTCTGAAACTCCTTTTCAAATTTTTTTGAGGAGGAAAGGGGGATGATTCCGTCAAGTATGGTCAGTATGGGAGGAAGGAGCAGTTCCTTCTGCTGGAATATTAAATCGCTCTGACATAATATCCCCTTTAGGCTGCCGTTCTCATCAACAACAGGTATACCGTTAATATGGTTGTTGATCAGAATTTCAACTGCTGTAGTAATGTCCGTTTCAGGGGACACGGTTATGACTTTTTTTTCCATAATATCGGCTGCTGTGATCATGGGTAACCTCCTGGTTTAATCTGTCTGAGTGCTGAAATAACTATACAGGGAATGGGGAGGAAACTCAAGGGATTTTCCTGTGTTGTCCCTTTGTTTCCGGGCAGCAGGGTTAAAATCTTTCAATCACAGCTGCAGCCGCCCGGCAGGCGCGTCTTGAGGCAAAGGGGATATCCCATCTGGTTTTATCCCTGGTTCCCACAGGGTTGGAACCGGCTCTTATTTCCAGAAAATCAGTGTTATACAAGGCCGCTACCTGGGCAGCAGCCGATCCTTCCATGGCTTCCATGCACGGACTGAATACAGCGTACAGGGCCTTGGCGCTTTTTTTTGTGGCCGTTATGACAGATACGGTTATAAACGGGCCCCGGGTTATTTTGCAGGCTGTATCAGAAAAATAATCCGTTAAAATGTCAAAGGCTTTTTCAACAAGGGTTTTTTTAAAATAAAAGAAGCCGGTTCTGCTTGCCCTGTTTTCCGGTATGAGATCAAAGGGCAGGGGGGCGTGCTTAAAGGAAGAGAAAGGGGTTTCAACACCTGTGTGGATATATGTTTCACTTTCTGCAATGCCTATGTCTCCCAGACGCAGTCCTGTTTCCTTGAAAATGCCGGCAGTTCCCGTCTGAAGGACAAGATTGAATCTATTGTGCTCAAGCTCCCCTGCAAGGGCCTGGGCGCAATTGATACTTCCAGGCCCTGTGATGATGAGTTTAAAAGTCCTGTTGCCATGTGTGCACAGATAAGTGCTTCTGCCCGCACTGGACTTTGCTTTTTTGATAACCGCAGCCCGGGTTAAAAGATCGGCTGCTTCGGTTTTTGTGGCAGAAAGTATTAAAATCACAGGCCGTTGCCTCAGATCATATGTTTTAACGCATTTAATGCCATAAGATAGCCGTTAGAGCCAAAACCGGTTATCTGGCCGGCAACAGCACTGGATACCATGGAGTGATGCCGGAAGGCTTCCCTTTTGTAGATATTGGACAAATGAACTTCAATAACAGGGATGGACAAAAGTAAAAGGGCATCTTTTATGGCAACACTGGTATGGGTATAGGCAGCAGGATTGATGATGACAGCGCTGTAATTCTCCTGAAAAGCAGCCTGGATCTGTTCAACAATGGCCCCTTCGTAATTTGACTGAAACGTTTTGATGTTAAACCCTAAAGCATCAGCCTCGGTTTTCAGCCTGTTATTGATCTGGTCAAGGGTTTGTTTTCCATAGATTTCAGGTTCTCTTTTTCCCAGCATGTTCAGATTCGGTCCATGGATGACCAGTATTGTTTTTTTATCTGTGCCTGTCATTTTTTTTTCCCCTGCTGATACGGGTTCTAAAATCTGAAATAGTGTTTTTATAATTGTCTGTACTGAATATTGCCGATCCTGCCACAAAAACGTCTGCGCCGGCTGCTGCTATTTCCCCAATGGTGTCACTTCCCACGCCGCCGTCAACCTGGATAAGTGTTTCAGCCGCTGTCTCCTGGATCATGGCTTTAAGGCGTTTAATTTTTTCAAGGCTTGAATGGATGAACTTCTGTCCGCCGAATCCGGGGTTGACGCTCATGATGAGTACAAAATCAAGTTCATCCAGAACCCATTCAATGGATGTCAGCGGGGTGGCAGGGTTTAAGGCAACCCCTGCCTTTATATTGGAAGCTTTGATGAACTGCACTGTTCTGTGAAGGTGGGTGCAGGCTTCAGCATGAACCGAGATAAGGTCAGCTCCGGCTTTTATAAATTCCGGGATGAAAAGATCTGGCTTTTCTATCATAAGATGGACATCCAGCGGAATTGAAGTGGCTTTTTTGGCTGCGTTTACTATGACCGGTCCATAGGAAATATTGGGCACAAAATGCCCGTCCATGACATCAACATGGATCCAGTCGGCACCGGCTTCAGTGACTGCTTTCAGCTCATCACCCAGCACGGTAAAATCTGATGAAAGAATGGATGGCGCTATGATTCCCATTGGTTTCTCCTGATTGGGTTATGGGTTGTCAATTGAACCGGAAAAGAGAGGCGTTTTTGGTTCAATATTAAAATTCATGTTTTTTTTCCAGGGATGCGGCAAAAAACCCGTCCATGCTCAGGGTGTCAGGGTAGGTTTTAAGGAATTTTTGTTCAGCATTTATAAGAAAAAAGTCCTTTCGTTTATCAAGAAAGGAAAAGATAACATCCTCATTTTCCCGGGGCTGGCAGGAGCAGACCGCATAGACCAGCCTGCCGCCGGGGCGGACAAGGTCTGCCGCCTTGAACATCATGCTTTTCTGCATTCTGGAAAGTCTTGTGATGTCCTTTTGGGTTCTTTTCCATTTTGCATCGGGATTTCGTCTTAACACCCCAAGACCGGAACAGGGCGCATCCAGCAGAACCCTGTCAAAATAATTCTGGTATCTGGGGTCATCAGACTGTAACATATCTTTTTGTTCCGGTGTGACAATGGAAACCCCGATTCTCAGCATTTCAGATGCCAGGGCCAAAAGCTTGTTTTTTTCGATATCCCAGGCATGAATACACCCTTTGTTTTCCATAGCCTGTCCTGCATGGCCTGTTTTTCCGCCAAGGCCGGCACAGGCATCAAGGATTGTTTCCCCGGGCCGGGGATCCAGAAGGGGGATGATCAACTGGGCACCTTCATCCTGTACCTGGAAAAATCCCTGTTTAAAAGTTTCCATGTCAGAAATGGGCAGGACCGGCCGGGTAAAGGATATGCCTTGTTTAGAATATTCAGTAAAGCTTAAGTTTTCAACAAAAGGGTCAAGCTGCGAGGCCAGTGTCTGTCTGTCTGTTTTAAGGGTGTTGGCCCGGATGGTGATAACAGGTATCTCATTGACAGCATCGCATATTTTTAATGCGTTTTCAAAACCAAAGGTAGAGATCCAGTTTTTTGACAGCCACAAAGGCAAGGATTTTGATGCAGCCAGAAAAAGGGCGGGGTCTTTTTCCCGGTCCGGCAGGGGGACGTTTGAATAATTTTTTCCTGCATTTCTAAGTACAGCATTTACAAAGCCGGCAGCTGGTTTTCCTGCCATTTTTCCGGCCATGGTAACCGCTGTATTGACAGCGGCAGAAACAGGAATTCTGTCCATATGAATAATCTGATAAAGGGCTGCCCGGATAATGTAGAGAACCACAGGCCGAATCTGATTCAGCCGCCTTGTGGAAAAAGAGTGTATGATCCAGTCCAGCTGCCCCTGCCATCTCAGGGTTCCGAAAATAATCAGATTGGCCAGGGATCTGTCCCTTGGTGACAGAGCGTCCAGGCGGCTGGAGAACTTTGCAAGGCTCTGGTCCAGGGTAGTCCTGCTGCTCTCATTGTCAAGGAGCACTTTTATGGCTGTGTATCTGGGATCGTTCAACTCTAAAACTGCCCAAGCCTTGTGCCGGGATCAAGTTTTTTCCCCCTGAGGAACTGATCTGCTTTAAGTCTTTTCCCGGATAACCCCTGGAGCTCTGAAATACCTATGGCTCCGTTTTTAACGGCAACATGAATCTGTCCATTTTCAAAGGAGAAAACAGTTCCAGGGGGCATATCTGTTTTTTTTGTACTTTTTCTGACACTGAATATTTTCAACCGTTTGTTGTCCAGAAAGGTAAATGCCCCGGGCCACGGATTCATTGCCCGGACAAGGGCATCAATTCTTTCAGGTTCAAGGGTCCAGTCAATTCTGCCGTCCTCTTTTTTCAGCAAAGGGGCGAAGCTGGCCAGATCATGGGGCTGGGGTACAGGCGTTATGCGCTGATCAGCAATGGCATCCAGGGTTTTGATGATCAACTCTGCCCCCATTTTTGCCAGTCTGTCATGGAGGCTTTCTGCTGTTTCTTCGGGGGAAACAGGGGTTCTGGCCGTCATCAGAATATCTCCGGTGTCAAGGCCCTGATCCATTACCATGGCAGTGACGCCTGTTTCCCTGTCCCTGTTGAGAATGGCTGCCTGGACAGGGGATGATCCCCGGTATCTGGGCAGCAGGGAGGCATGGATATTAATGGGGTAAATGGCTGGAATGTCAAGAATGTCTTTTGAGAGTTTATGGCCGAAAGCCACAACAACAAATAGATCCGGTTGAATAGATATCAGTTTTTCAATGACCGTTTGTGTTTTCATTGATTCCGGCTGATAAACCTCAAGTCCCAGTGCCTGGGCGGCTGTTTTAACCGGAGGGGGCTGCATTTTTTTACCCCTGCCCCTTGGCCGGTCCGGCTGGGTAATGACCAGAGGCAGTTCATGGTTCTGCTCAGCCAGGATATTAAGACAGGGTACGGCAAAATCTGGGGTGCCCATAAAAACAATGGAAAACTTTTTCTTCAATAACGGCCTACTTTTTTTCTTCTTTTAATTTTTTGGCTATCTTTTTTTTGTACATTTTTCTTTTCAGAACACTTATCCTGTCAATAAAAAGTATTCCGTCAAGATGGTCTATTTCATGCTGCATGATCACCGCCTGAATGCCATGGGCCTCAAACTCAAGAGCGCTGCCGTCCAGATTCAGTCCCTTGACCGTTACATGCTCATACCGCTTAACATCTGAACTGTAATCAGGAACACTTAAGCAGGCTTCCTTTTCAGAAACAATGCTGCCGGAAGCAGCTGTTATTTCAGGGTTGATAATGGCTTTGAAATCCGGCAGGTCTGATTGGCTCTGGCCGTCATCGTCTTCTATACCTGCCTTTGGGTTGTAGACAATAACCCTTATGTTCTCAGCCACCTGGGGGGCTGCCAGTCCCACGCCCGGGGCACTGAACATGGTTTCTCCCATATTGCTGACCAGGGTTTTTATCCTGTCATCTATATTTTCAACTGCCAGGGATTTTTCCATGAGAGACGGTTCAGGATATTTAATAATATCAAGTATTGCCATAATTTTTTCTCACTTTTCATTAAACGGTTCCAGGATTTTTCTGGCCTGGACAATGTCCTGTCTGATCTGTGCTGAAAGTTCCTCAATGCCTGAAAATTTTTTTTCACTTCTCAGGCGTTTAATCATGTTGACCCTGATCCGTTGATTGTAGATATCTTCAGAGAAGTCCAGAATATGAACTTCTATGGTGAAAATATGGTCGTCAAAGGTGGGACTGTAGCCTATATTGGCCACCCCCTTGAATTTTTTAGAATCAGTTTCAACGGTGACAGCATACACCCCTGATTTAGGGCAGATCTCATCATGGAGCTTTATATTTGCCGTGGGAAACCCTATTTGACTTCCGCCACGGTCTCTTCCTTTTACCACTTTTCCGCGTATCTGGTAATGACGGCCGAGGTATTTCGGGGTTTCATCAACTCTTCCCGCCATTACAAGGTCCCGGATTTTTGTGCTGCTGATCCTTTCTTTTCCTGTTTCTGCATCATTGATCCAGTCCGGAACAAAGACGTCAAATCCTCTGGCCTTTCCTTCTTCCCTGAGCAGTTCAATATTACCTTCCCTTCCTCTGCCAAACGAGTAATCCGGTCCCACCACAATGGCTGTCATGCCGATTTTGTTGATGAGAAAGTCCCTGATAAAATCCCGGGCACTTATGGTGGCAAACTCCTTTGTAAAAGGGATGCAGATAAGTTTATCAATGCCGGTATCTGAGATCAGCTCAAATTTCTGGTCTCTTCTTGTGATCAGAGGCGGGCCGTTGTGGCCAAGGGCCCTGAGAGGATGGGGCTCAAAGGTGATCACCACAGATGTTCCGCCTGTTTCCTCTGCTTTTTTTATAATCTGACGGAAAAGAGCCTGGTGCCCCCTGTGCACGCCGTCAAAGTTGCCCAGGGTAACAACGGCGTTTGTAAAGGGTTTTTTGATTTTTTCAATATTTTCTATTAATTCCATAATTTCCTTTGTTTTTTAAAAACAGTTTTTCTAATTTTGATCCGTTTTTCTTAAATAGAATTGCTGTTTTGAAAATATTGAGCTTGACAAAGCTCACAAACACGTATATATATAATACCTAAATTTGCAAAGCAATGATTTTTTCTTTTTGTTCATGCAAAGCCGAAGTGGCGGAATTGGTAGACGCGCTTGTTTCAGGGACAAGTGGACGAACGTTCGTGGGAGTTCGAATCTCCCCTTCGGCACCATTAAAAAAAAATTGTTCTGCCGAAGTGGTGGAATTGGTAGACACGCTAGACTTAGGATCTAGTGCCGCAAGGCGTGGGCGTTCAAGTCGCCCCTTCGGTACCATAGCAGTATAGACAGGCCTTTCAGGTTTTTAATCCAACCTGAAAGGCCTTTTTGGTTTTAGGACCTAACAACCTAACAACAGCCTGACATTTAGAACACCAATAATACAGTCCAGGGTTTTCCCCGTTGCATTTTTTGATTCCTTTTACTATACAAGGATAAAGCCTCCGATCCCCCATCGGTTTTAATTTGTGTAACCGACAGAGCGTTGCTGTTTTTTCCTCAGGATAATGACAGGGCCCAGGGGGATCAATTCCTGTCCATGGACAGCGGCAACAAGATTGCAACACACTTAAGAGAGCCAAATAAGGTATAACCATGCCAATACATCCGATGCAAAATGCCGCCCTGATGAAGAACACGTTATCTGAAAAACATTTGAACCTTCAATCATGACATCCTGACATGAACAAAAACCACCTCCACGTCACCTGTGCCATCATCGAACAGGACAGCTGCGTATTGGCGGCCCAGCGGAGCCGCGCAATGGCCATGCCTTTGAAGTGGGAGTTCCCCGGCGGTAAAATCAAACCTGGGGAAACCCCTGAACACTGCCTATGCCGGGAAATTGCCGAGGAACTGGCCATCAAGGTGGCCGTACACCATGCCCTGGCTGAAAAGACCCATGCGTATCCGGAGTTTACCATCACCCTGTATCCCTTTGTGTGCAGCATCATTTCCGGCATCATCATCCTGCGGGAGCATGCGGCCGTGATCTGGCTGCCCAGAGAAGACCTGGTATCCCTGGACTGGGCCGCTGCAGACCGCCCGGTTTTGAAAACCTATTTACAGTTCGTAGGACAGGAGATCCCATGACTTTCCGGCCCAGTCCCGGTATTTATGAGAGGCTGCTGGATCAGGACCTGACAGAGCTTCTGGCCCGGTACCCGGAACTGCGGGCCTTGTTTGGAAAGCTGGAAGCTGAGGAACAGCCGTCCCGGTATGCGGAATTTGTGTCTCAGGTGCTCAGGCAGGCGCTGTTGGAAGAGCCGGACCCGGAAAGCCGCCGGGTCCTGTGCAACCGGATCATCGATTTGCTGTCCGGGCCGGCCGGCACCCCCCGGAAATCCCATCTTGAAAACCTGAAACTGGTCCCGGATCCAAAGCCGGTGCTCCTGGAGATCACCCCGCCCCATTATGCCGGTTCCGGCATGCCCCGGCCCCGGACCTCCATGGTGGAGAGCAGCCTTTTTACCGGATCCCCCAGGGAACCCCAGCTGGTCCAGGAACTGCTGGAAGAGATGCGGTCTGCCGATGCCGTGGATATCCTGGTGTCGTTTATCAAATGGTCGGGGTTGCGGCTGTTGATGCCCGGATTTGAGGATCTGAAGGACAGGCGGGTGCCGGTGCGGCTGATTACCACTTCATATATGGGAGCATCCGATGTGCCGGCCATCGAGTGGCTGGCCAGGGAACTGCCCAATGCAAGGATCCGGATCTCCTATGACAGCCAGCGGACCCGGCTTCATGCCAAGGCCTGGCATTTCCGGCGGGATTCCGGGTTTTCCACGGCCTACATCGGGTCGGCCAACATGTCCCATGCCGCCATGACCAGCGGCCTGGAATGGAACCTCAAGGTGACCTCCCAGGACTTAGGGCATATCCTGGAAAAGTTTTCTGCTGAATTTGAGACCTACTGGCACAGCCGGGAGTTTCTGCCCTATGATGCGGCTGATCCCGTGCCTTTCCGCCAGGCCATTGAACGGGCCCGGAAAAAGGATGGTGCGGGGCCGGCCGTGTTTTTTGACTTGCAGCCCCATCCGTTCCAGGAGCGCATTCTGGAGAAACTGACCCTGGAGCGGACAACCCGCCACTGTTTCAAGAACCTGGT
>JAWOEJ010000022.1:0-33774 GCA_046482845.1 Desulfobacteraceae bacterium
GATGCTGCAGTGATGCAGGATATCGGCATGGAGTCCAAGGGCCTTGAGTTTTCAGAGTATATTACAAAGGAATCCCTGGCCCAGCAGGGCGGATACGGTCTTGCCCTGAAAGGTCCCCAGCATGATGAAGCCTGGCTTATCTTTCTGGATATGGTGCATAATTTCATGCCCACCTTTGAAAACAAGGCGGAATCCCTGCACTGGTTTCCCATGTTCAGAACCTGGTTCGGTCTCTGCGGCCTGTGTAAACTGCCCTGGAATGATATTGTACCCGAGGACAACAAGGATAATCCTGAACCGGCCAAGGTAGTCAAGCACTGGGGATGGTATGCGGATTTCTTTTCAGCGGTCACCGGAAGAAAAACAGACAAAGACGGACTCATTGCCATGAGTGAGGTGGTTTATAATTTTCAACGGATTTTTAACCTGAAAATGGGATATGGAACACGGGAGCATGACAGTATCCCCTACCGTGCTGTAGGGCCTGTTACAGAAGTGGAGTATGAATCCCGCAGGGAAAGGTATGACAAGGAACTGGCTGAAAAGTACAATGTGGATATTTCAGCGATGGATACCCCGGCAAAGATGGCTGAATTACGAAAACACCGGGAAGACCAGTATGAGAAGCTAAAGGATGCGGTTTACATGCGCCGGGGATGGACCAGCAATGGTATCCCCACAGTGGAAACCGTAAAAAGGCTTGGCATTGACTTTCCTGAAGTAATTGAGCTGCTTGCGGCCAACGGTGTTGACTAGACCGTTACCCATCAGTACAGATCAGGCCTGACAGTTTTTTGTTCTGCACATTCAAGATTTCCTTGATTTTAAACGGCAGCTCTTATAGGGTTAGGGCATTAAAATCAGGGGGAGAACGGGATCAGGCCTGATCCCCCATAAAAGATAAAACTTGATTGTCCAGTAAAAAGGAAATCATGGCGTTTCAGACATCAGGCAGTTATTAATGAATAAGCAGAACCAGAGCTCGTGTTATAATCTTTTAAAAAAGGCGGTTATTCATGCTGACCACCCCTTGCCCTGCACCTATGGATGTTACAGGTCTGCCAGTGTTATAGCCCTTATTGGTTTATCCGAGACACCCTATCTTCTCTATATCAAAAAAGCCGATCTCAAAGGGTACCCCTGGCGGAATCAAATGGCTTTTCCCGGCGGACATTCAGATTTTCAGGATAAAGACGGCAGGGAAACCGCGCTGCGGGAACTGAAAGAAGAAATGGGGATTTCAGAAGATCACGTTGATGTTGTTGGTTCCATTGGATTTTTTCAGACCATAAACAACAGAGAAATAGAGGCCTTTATCGGTATATGGGATGAAAGAGAAAAGATCAGGATAGACCCTTCTGAAATTTCTAAGACTTTTTTTATCCCTGTTCCCCATCTTATGAAAATCCACAGGGAAAAAAAATTTCAGAATCGGTTTCCAGACATTCATGAATTGACCTATCCCTATGAAGATGTTGTTATCTGGGGGGTTACTGCCAAAATCACCCACCATTTTCTGGAACTTTTGCTGGCCTGACCCCCTCACAGGTAAATGTCAATATTAAACACTTGATCATCGAGTATCAAGTTTTTTTATATGAAACAGCCGGTTAAGAGTCCCCAGCGGTTGCCTGTCAGGAACATTGAGAACCAAAGGATCAGAAATCTGATTGATTCCTGTTTCTCCCTGCCAGCCGGAACACCACCTTTACCCCAAGAAAAAGAGACAGAACAGCCAGTGTACAGGGAAACCACAAATAATCCTGATACATGGAACGGGTTATCGCAACCTTTACACCGGCTGCTGCAAAAAAAAATACCCCTGATGCGGCT
This sequence comes from Desulfobacteraceae bacterium, assembly GCA_046482845.1. Taxonomy (GTDB): domain Bacteria; phylum Desulfobacterota; class Desulfobacteria; order Desulfobacterales; family Desulfobacteraceae; genus DATFJZ01. Next base: position 1,834 of record JAWOEJ010000022.1, read on the forward strand.
ATAATAATAATGATACATACAGCATCTGCATCATACCAGGGGGTAAGCTGCCGTTTGAAAAGCCTGCTCTGCTTTAATTTCATTTTCTTCCCTTTAACCGCATTTTTCTAATGCACTGCTTTTATTCATAAACCACAATATATAGGTTTTTATTTTAAATATTATCAATATATTGTTGACAAGGGTCAAAAAATTGATTACTTATAGGCATATCCAGGCAGGACATGGGGCAATATGGTCATGCCTGAGACAGCCTTTTACTCCAGGATCAGGACCCTGTGTTCCGGTTTTCCGGAAACAGGATATAAAAGTCCTGATCATTGCGTTACATAATTTTATAGAAATACTACAGACGGATATGAAAAACAAGAGGTGGATGAATGTTTGAAAAAATAAGAAAAAGAGATGGAAGGGTTGCTGAATTCGATTCTTCCAAAATCAGCGATGCGATTTTAAAAGCTGGCAGGGAAACCGGGGAATTCAATGAAAGGGAAGCCAAACGGCTTACCATGAAGGTAATTACCCTGGCCAAGGATCTCCGCCTGGGAACATGTCCGGAAGTTGAAGAAATTCAAGATATTGTAGAACGGGTTCTGCTGGATTCCCCCTATTATAAGACAGCCAAGGCCTATATTATTTACCGGGAACAGCACAATCAGATCCGCAGGATCACAATCCAGGAAAATGTGGATCTCATGGACAGCTATATCCAGAAACTGGACTGGAAGGTGAAGGAAAACAGCAATATGAGCTATTCCCTTCAGGGGTTGAACAATTTTATCTCATCAGATATTACGGCTGAATACTGGCTCAACCGGATTTATCCCCCAAAGATCAGGGATGCCCACAACAGCGGGGATATTCATATTCATGATTTAAGCCTTCTTTCTGTATACTGTGTGGGGTGGGATCTTCAGGATCTGCTGAAGGAAGGGTTCAAGGGGGTGGCCGGAAAGGTGGAAAGTGCACCGCCAAAGCATTTCAGAACCGCCCTGGGGCAGCTGGTCAACTTTTTCTATACCCTCCAGGGGGAGGCAGCCGGTGCCCAGGCCATATCCAATTTTGACACCCTGCTGGCCCCGTTTGTAAAAGAGGACGGGCTTGGATATAAAGAGGTGAAACAGGCCATACAGGAATTTGTGTTTAATATCAATATTCCAACGCGTGTGGGATTTCAGACCCCTTTTACCAATATCACCATGGATTTGAATGTGCCGTCAACACTGAAGGACTCTCCCGTAATCCTGGGGGGGACATACAGGAAAAATACCTATGGTGAATTTCAGGAGGAAATGGATGTTATCAACGGGGCCTTTGCTGAAATAATGATGGAGGGGGATGCCAAGGGGCGGGTGTTTACCTTTCCCATACCCACCTATAATATCACCCGGGATTTTAACTGGGATAATCCCAACCTTGAAAATATATGGAAGATGACGGGGAAATACGGTATCCCCTATTTTTCAAATTTTGTAAACTCAGATATGTCCCCGGATGATGCAAGATCCATGTGCTGCCGGCTGCGGCTGGACAACAGAGAACTGCGCAAAAGGGGCGGCGGCCTTTTCGGGGCAAATCCCCTGACCGGGTCCATTGGGGTGGTAACCCTGAACCTGCCGAGAATCGGTTATCTTGCACAAGATCAGGCGGATTTTCTGTCACGGCTGGATGCCATGATAGAAACAGCAGGTGAATCCCTTTCAATAAAGAGAAAGGTGCTGGAACAGTTTACAGAACGCAATCTCTATCCCTATTCCAAATTTTATTTACGGAAAATCAAGGAGAGTTCAGGATATTACTGGAAAAACCATTTTTCAACCATCGGCATCCTCGGGATGAACGAGGCCTGCCTCAATTTTTTAAACAAGGGCATTGTATCAGAAGAGGGGCAGGCGTTTTCCATCATGGTCATGGACCATATACGCGCAAGAATAGAAGCCCTGCAGACAGAGAAAAATGAGATATTCAATCTTGAAGCCACGCCTGCAGAAGGGACAACCTACAGGTTTGCCATAAAAGACAAGGAAAGATTCCCGGATATTGTCTGTGCCGATGAAAAGGAATACAGACAGGGCAATGATCCGTTTTATACCAATTCCACCCAGCTGCCTGTCAACTATACCGATGATCTGTTTGAAGCCCTGGAACTTCAGGATAACCTTCAGACAAAATACACCGGCGGTACAGTGCTTCATCTTTTTCTCGGAGAAGAGGTGACAGATATTGAAGTGGTTAAGCGTCTTGTGAAAAAAGTATCCAATAATTTTAAACTCCCCTATTTTACATTGACCCCGACATTCAGCATATGCCCGGTCCACGGCTATATTTCAGGGGAAACCCCGATCTGCCCCAAATGCGGTGCAGATACTGAAATTTTTTCCAGGGTTGTGGGCTATCTCAGACCGGTGCAGCAGTGGAATAACGGGAAGCAGACAGAGTTTGACATGAGAAAAACCTTTCAGACCGCATGCTGATTAATTTTTAACCATTTTATCACTCGGTTATCAAGTTTTTATGGAAGGGCTGAGGGCGGCGGTATTCAAAAAACTTGATGATCGAGTATCAAGGATATTCATGTGATGAAAATAGGCGGGTTTCAAAGAAATTCCCTGATAGATTTTCCAGGAAAAATAGCCTGTGTTGTATTTACATCAGGGTGCAATTTTATTTGCCCATACTGCCACAACCCCGGTATTGCAGGAAAGGAAAGTGAAACAAAACCGGCTGTCATGGAAGAAAAAGAGCTTTTTTCCTTTCTTGAAAAGCGAAAGAAATATCTGGAAGGCGTGGTCATTACCGGCGGGGAACCAACCCTTCAAAAGGATCTTGAATTGTTCTGCACCCGGATCAGATCAATGGGATATCAGATCAAGCTGGACACCAACGGCAGCCGGCCTGAGGTGCTGAACACCCTGTACAGAAAAAAACTTGTGGATTTCACGGCAATGGATGTAAAAACAAATGTTGAAAACTATTATATGGCGGCTGGCAGACAATTTAATACTGACAGAATTATTTCAAGTATTTCGCTTATCATGAACAACTCTCCGCTTTATGAATTCAGGACTACCTGTGTAAAACCCTTTATTGATAAAGAAATTATCTGTGATATTGGAGAGATGATCTCCAGTGCCGTCCACTATGTGCTCCAGCCGTGTTCAAAAAATGCAGCAGTGATGTCGCCGGAATTTTTTGAACACAAAGACCGGTTTTTTTCAGACAGTGAAATTGAAGCTTTTGCAGTCCAGGCTGAACAATATGTACAGAAATGTTCAGTCAGGTAAACTTAAAACCCCATTTCATCAGGAATACCCAATGGACACGTCCCTTGTAAAGGCGGAAATTGATTTAAATGCCCTGGAACAGAATATAAGGGGGTTACGGAAAATTACAGCGGGAAATGCGCGTTTCATGGCTGTTGTAAAGGCAGATGCCTACGGCCACGGTGTTTTAAAAGTTGCAGAAAAAGCCCTTGAAAGCGGGGCAGACTGCCTTGGCGTAGCACGGCTCCATGAGGCAGAGGTTTTGAGGCGGGCCGGAATAGATACGCCCATACTGATTTTCGGCTTTATCTTTCCTGAACACTGCACCCTTCTTTCAGATCTGGATCTGACAGCCACTGTTTACAATCGTGAATCTGCCCAGTTACTGGATGCCGAGGCCCGGAAAAAAGGGGTCAAGGTAAGGGCCCATTTAAAGATAGATACCGGCATGGGAAGGGTGGGCATGGTTGTAAAGCCTGGCCCTTATTCCCTGAATGCTTCTGTTCAGGAGGTAAAAACGATTTTAAAGCTCAAGGCGGTTGAACTTGAGGGGATGTATACGCATTTTGCCCAGGCTGATTCCGATGACAGAGCCTATACCCTGTCCCAGATTGACATTTTCTCTTCTTTTATCCGGGAATTGAAAAAAGAAAATATTCAGATTCCGTTATGCCACGCAGCAAACAGCGCTGCCATTATGAATTTCCCAGAATCTCACTTTGACATGGTCAGAGCGGGCATTTCCATTTACGGACTTTTTCCGGCAGGGGAGATGAGCTGCCCGGGCGTCTCTCTCAAACCTGTAATGGCGCTTAAAACCATTGTTACTTTTACAAAAAAGGTGCCAAAGGGATTCAAGGTAAGCTACGGGAGTACCTATGAGGCTGAAAAAGAAACCATTATTGCCTCAACGCCCATTGGATATGCCGACGGCTATTCAAGGCTTCTTTCCTCAAGGGGACATATGCTTGTAAAGGGAGAAAAAGCCCCCATAGCAGGACGGGTATGTATGGATCAGACCCTGATTGATGTGGGGCACATACCCGGGGTAAGGCCCGGAGATGAGGTGGTTGTCATGGGCCGGCAGGGAAACCAGGAGATTACTGCCGATGATATTGCCCAAAAGACCGGCACAATCAATTACGAGATTGTTTCAGGGCTCACCTCAAGGGTACAGCGGGTTTATTCCGGTTCACCGGGATCCTGAGGATAAACCATATCCCCTGCCGTAAAAAGATCATACCCTCCCAGCTGGTCAGCGCTTTCTCTGATCGTTTTTTCCCTGAGCAGCCCCAGAAACAGATGAATGCCCTGGTCAAAGAATCTGTCCTTGGATATGAGCAGGTCAAACCGTTCCTTGCACACAGGGACAAAATCCAGTCCCAGGGAGCCTGCCACAGGTTTTATGCCAAGCCCGGCATCTGCTCTGCCGTTGAGTACGGCAAGCCCCACATCCATGTGTTTTGCTGCAGTGGTATTAAATCCCTTGATATTCTCACCTGAAATGCCGGCTTTTTTTAATTCCTTTTCCAGAAGCTGCCTTGTGCCTGTGCCCAGCCCTCGATTGATGATGTTTACACCGGGTTTGCCGAAATCAGCAATGGAATTGATTTTTTTAGGATTTCCCTTTTTTACCAGAATGCCCTGTTCCCTCATGCAGAAATTAACAACAGCAGGGGTTTTTTTCATTTTAAGAAAAGGGAAATTATACTCTTCCCTGTCTTCCGCCACAAGATGGCTTGATGCAATGTGGCAAAGGCCCCGTCTCAATGCCTGAAGCCCTCCCATACTGCCGGTAAAACCAAACATGGCCAGGTGATCCTTGAATTTCCCATTGAAAATTGAAATCATCCTGTCCAGGAGCAGATCATTGCTGCCTGCAATAAGGATCAGACCGTGGTAGGGCGGCAGGGTGTTTACAGGTTCAGGATAGTTGACTGTGCCGGCTTCTATCCACTGCATGACAAGATCCATGGGGAAGAGCCATTTTCCTGTTACTTTTGTGGCCGGCAGATTTTTTTCTGAAATCAAAGTATACACCATTTTTTCATTGATATTGAGAAATTCTGCCACCTGTTTTGTTGTTAATAGATCTTTATTCATCTGCCAGATTCCTTTTTTAAATGCGTTTACTCGATGATCAGATTTTTTGAAATTTTTGTTAACACCTGATCCGGGGTAAGCCCGTTGCAGGCAATGGTTATATCTGCGTACTGCTCATACAGGGGAACCCGTTCAAAATAAAGGCTGTCAATATTCTGGCCGGGTCCCCGTATTACACCTCTGGAATCCAGAGCTGACAATCTCTTTTTCAGCGGCGCAAGACCTGTTTCAAGGTAAACGATTCTGCCGTTTTCACCCAGATGGGCCATTGCTTTTCTGCTGTAGACAACGCTGCCCCCTGTGGCAATCACCTTGTGTTTACAATTTATGGAAAGGCAGTATTTTTCCTCAATTTTTAAGAATTCTGTCACCCCTGTTTTATCAATGATACGCGACAGGGTGGTGCCTTCACTGGTTTGAATGATAATGTCAGTATCCAGAAAATCAAATCCGATTTTTTTGGCCAGTAAAATACCAATGGTGCTTTTTCCCACTGCCGGCATGCCGATCAATACAATATTGTTCTTATTTTCCCACATTTAATAATCCTGATGTATATGTTTTGTTTCATATAAAAAATATTGAGTCAGATCTTACCATCAATTATTCCAATCGGGAAAGTGAAAAAGCAATAATAAAATTGTGTCCTTGACATTATTTGTTTTGCCAACTATTTATAAAGCTGACAAAGTCAAGCTGAACCTAAATGATGATAGATATGTACATATAGATAAAGATCAGGACATGAAACCGGAAATCATAGCTGTTGTTGGAAAATCTGATTCAGGAAAAACCACTTTAATTGAAAAACTTATTCCTGAATTAAAGGCGCGGGGATACAGAATCGGCGTGGTCAAGCATGCCCATCACGGGTTTGAAATGGACAAAAAGGGAAAAGATTCATGGCGTCACAGAAAAGCCGGGGCTGAAGCCTCTCTGGTTGTGTCCCCCGGCAGAATCGCTTTTGTCAAAAATCAGTCTTTTGAAAATATTGAAGATGTAAAATACTACCTTTTTGATATGGATCTGATCATCATCGAGGGGCTTAAGCGGGAAAACCTGCCGAAAATTGAAATATTCAGAACGGACAGCCGGCATACTTCCCCCCTGTGTATGAATGACAGCAATCTTGTTGCCTTTGTTTCTGATTCCAATTATGCACCTGATGTTCCAAACTTCCAGCTGAATGATATTAAAGAACTGGCAGATTTCCTGGAAAAACATTTTATACCTGAATTATGAAAAAAAAAGATATTGAACATTTAAAACTCAGATTTCTCGAATACGTTGATCATTATATCAGCAAAGCTGATAATCCGGGTCCCTTTATTCTAAAAAAACAGCATACCTTCAGGGTTTGCAGTGAGATCTTTTCTTTAGGTGAGCATCTTTCCCTGTCAGAGCAGGAAATGCTCACAGCTGAAACAGCTGCCCTTCTCCACGATATTGGAAGGTTTAAGCAGTTTCATGTATACCATACCTTTCTGGATCAGATTTCCGAAAATCATGCAGAGCTGGGACTTAAGGAAATTAAAAAAAAGAATCTCCTGGATTTCTGTACGAAGGATGAAGCCTTCAGAATAGAAAATGCCATCAGGTATCATAATGCAGCTGATCTGCCAGAAGAACTTAAACCAGAAGAACTTAAATCCGATGAACTTAAATCCGATGAACTTAAACTTAAAAAAGATGCGCTGTTTTTCCTTCGCCTTTTAAGGGATGCGGATAAACTGGATATATGGCGGGTGGTAACTGATCACTACACATCTCCTCAGAAAAATAATAAAAAAGCAATCAATCTGGGCCTTGAGGATGATGGGAAATTGTCTTCAGAAGCGGTAAATGCTGTCTGCCATAAAGAATTTGTAAGAAGTCATATGATAAAAAGGTTGAATGACCTTAAACTTATGCAGATCAGCTGGATATTTGATTTGAATTTTGAATGGTCCGTTGCCCGGGCTGTGAATAAAAAATATATTGAAATCATAGCGGCAACCATGCCCGGGTCCAGGGAGCTTGAAAAGGCTTTGACCCATGTTAACGCATATATGGAAAGCCATGGAAAAGATTCTGGCACAGTATAATTTTTCCAGTGTTTTTACGCAGCTGGTCTTGATATGTCTTTTTTTAATTGCACCGGTTTTTACAATACCTGGATTAACCTGCTTCTGCCCGGCTGTTATGGCTGAGACCACAGCACAGGATTGCTGTATTACACGGTTTGATCATGGACAGCTGAACTGGACCACAGGTAAGGTTCAGGCGACGGGAAGGGCAGTTCCACCTGAAAAGGAAATGGCCCAGGTCTCGGATTATATTTTCAGTGCAGCCAAAGCAGATGCCGGAAAAAACTTGATTTCAATTTTGAAAACAATCAAGGTAACGTCAGAAAAAAGTGTGGATGATCATATTGCCTCAAAAGACAGACTTATGGCAGGTGTTGAAGAAATTGCCAAAGACGCGGTAATTGTAAAGCAGCATTATACGTCGGACAGAGCAATGGAGGTCACCATTGAAGCCAGCATATTACGAGGGTTTCTCCAGCTTGTTCTGCCAGAAGAGATCAGTCAGATTCCCAAAATTCAGGCCGTTGATTCAGCCCTGCAATGTGCAGATGCCTCAGATCCCTATACAGGGCTTATCATAGATGTCAGAGGTCTGGATTTCAAACCTATTCTTTATCCAGTTGTTGCAAGTGAACAGGGACATGATATTTACAGCGCGGTTTTTATCAGCAGAGAACATGCTGTTCAGCACGGCGTCTGCCAGTATATCTGCAGCCCAAACCTTCCAGAAAAGACAGAAAGGGCAGGAGCCCGCCCCATTGTAATCAAGGGACTGAGAAAAAGCAGAAAGAATAATTCAACCATTGTTATTGCCTGGTCTGATGCTGAAAAAATTGAAAGCGCCACAGAACATTACAGATTTATGCGCCAGTGCAGGGTTGTCATCCTGATGGACCCTCCCCTCCTGGACAGAGAATAAAGACAATTAATCGATGAGCATATTATCGATGAGTCTTGTTTCCCCGACGTTAACAGCCAGCGCCACAAGAATGGGAGGGGCAGTTGAAACGGCATCTTCCAGCGTCTCTGGATGACAAAGGGAAATATAATCAATGGTGGTACCGGGAAAACCGGTAATGTAGGCTTTAACAGCTTCCCTGATTTCCCGGCAGCTTTTCTCTTTCTCTCTTATCATGGTTTCTGCCATGTCAAGGGATTTTGACAGGCTTAATGCAGCCTGTCTCTGGGCGGGGTTAAGGTAGGCATTTCTCGAACTCATGGCAAGACCGTCTTCTTCCCTGACAATGGGGGCGGCAATAATATCTATATCAAAATTCAGATCAGCGCACATCTGTCGTATGATGCACAACTGCTGAAAATCCTTTGACCCGAAAACAGCGGTATGGGGGTTTACAATATTGAACAGTTTGGTCACCACTGTGGCAACGCCTCTGAAATGAACAGGTCTTGACAGGCCGCATAGATGATGGGGAAGTTGGGTCAGCTCTACATAGGTCTGAAAGCCTGTGGGATAGATTTCCCCGGCATCGGGAAGGAAAACAACAGAAACTTTTTCTTTTTCAGCCAGGGAAAGATCCTTTTCAATATCTGAGGGGTATGTGTTCAGATCTTCATTTTCTCCAAACTGAGCTGGATTGACAAAAATGCTGACTACAATTTGACTTTCTTTTTCCCGGCCTTTTTTTATAAGGGAAAGGTGCCCCTGGTGCAGATATCCCATGGTGGGCACCAGACAGATTTCTTTCCCGGCACGTCTTGTGTTTTCAGACCAGTTTTGCATTTCCTTTATCTTTCTGATGATTTTCATTATAGATTTCCTTTTTACTCGATGATCAAGTTTTTTAATGTTGACATTTACCTGTGAGGGGTCAGGCCTGCGTTATTGTCATTATCTACGGCGTTTTTGGGATTATACTGGATAGGGAAGATAATGACAATAACGCAGGCCTGACCCCATTTTCGAGAAATCATATAAAAACTTGATCATCGAGTTTTAGGGATAAGGTCAGACTTATGATCAATCGGGTTTTAGGCTCATGATCAGATTAAAATCGTCCAAAATATGGCTTAGGACTTTAAGTCGCATTCAAGGCGCGTTACTGGGGTATATTGAAATATGTGTCCAGTGAGGCAACGAAGAAAACAGCTTAAAAGACAAGACATATGGGCGGTTTTATTCTGATTGGGAGCCTTAATTAATTGTCTTTTGTCGCGGCTGTCAAAATCATAACGCTTTACCCGGCAAAATTTTCTTTAAATTTTGTCTGTGTTTTTTGGGCTGAAGTTTAACATACTGTAATTGTTCACCATTGTTTTAAAATTAATATTGGCACTTCTTTTGCAGTAGTATCCGTTGACAACGTCCGGCACACCAGGACTTTCATATAAACCCACACGTCCTGACGGACACAACAAATCATGAAAGGATTCAACCTTTTTATACTTTTTTCATAAACCAACAACAAATTGATTTTTTAATTATAGCGTAAAAGAGGTTAAAATGAAACGACAATTCGCTTTGATTTCAAACAGAGTGTCAGCGGTTCTGTCTGTTTTTTTTAATGTTTCAGCAAGGCGGCAGTCCCATCACAAACTCCTGTCCCGCTACATTATCAAGCTGAATCAGAAAAAATCTTCAGAAGATATTGTTGCTGAGGCGGCTGAATGTCTCAACCATATTCTTGACTACCGGGTGTTTGCCTTTGTCATTAAAACAGATAAGGGGCTTGACGTATGGCTTGACCCGAAAATTTACAAAGATAAACTTGAACCTATAATTATGGATGATTTTCAAGTCAGCAGCATAAAAGAGATTTCCTATACAAATCATTCGTTTCAAGGTGAAATGGCAAGGAAAAATGTCAGTATGAAAAGCCTTGTATCCTATGATCTTTTTGAAGAGCACTGCAGAGCAAAAATTTATATGCTTCCAAAAAACATAATAACAGCCTATCATGAAGAAATGGTAAATATTATTCTTAAAAGTACAGGGGTTGCCATTTCCCGGCAGCGCAAAATTGAGCAGCTCACCAATGCGGCTGCTGTTGATCCCCTGACGGGGTGCTACAACCGCAGAGAGCTGGAAAGACATTTGCAGCGCTGTATATCCAGTGTTCAAAGAAACCGCAGAGAGCTGTCAATTTTTATGTTTGACATTGATCTTTTTAAAAAAGTCAATGACACCTACGGCCACCAGGCCGGGGATACTGTTCTTAAGGAAATTACCCATCTGGTTCAGCAGAATATCAGAACTGAAGACATACTGGCAAGATTCGGCGGCGAAGAATTCCTTGTTGTTCTTCCGGGAACCGGCCGTCACGAGGCCATGGAAATGGCGGACCGACTGAGGTATAAAATTTCCACAAAATGGATCAAAACAGAAGAAGGACAAATCAGGGTTACGGCAAGTTTCGGCGTTGCCGCCTATAAGCCCCGTACAGATATGGCCCACCTTGTGAAGTCTGCGGATACCATGCTTTACAAAGCCAAGCTGGCCGGCAGGAATCTGGTGATGCCCGGGCTTATAAAAATATGCTCCAAAGCAACTTCAGGCAATTGATTAAAAATATCTCTATACTTGACATCTATATCTTTTATGGTTTAAATATTAAGTCTCGATGCTCATGTTTATGTGTCTGATTCCTTGATTATCGAAAAACATAATTGACCTTAATCTGTCCAGCCTTCTGTTTCACACAATGATCCGGTTTAAATCGGCAGGTAGAATCAAATGAGAATAATTGTCGGCGTTTCTGATATGAAGGTGAGCAACAGCCCGGGTGATACTATTTCAACCTATTCCCTTGGGTCCTGTATCGGCCTTGTTGTTTTTGATCCCGTTGTAAAAGCCGGCGGTATTCTTCATTATATGCTTCCCGAATCAAAACTTGACAGAGAAAAGGCAGCTAGCCGCCCTTTCATGTTTGCCGACACAGGCGTTCCAAGACTGTTCAAAGCCGTCTATAAAATGGACGGCCTGAAAAACAGGATGCAGGTGTCTGTATTTGGCGGTTCCCAGATCCTTGATCAGAAGGGGTTTTTCAATATCGGCAAACGTAATTGTATGGCGCTTAAAAAAATTCTTTTTAAGAACAATGTCATGGTGAACTATGAAGATGTGGGCGGCAATGTCAACAGAACCATAAGACTTGAGATTGCAACGGGCAGTCTTTATGTTAAGACATCAGGGTCAAGGGAGGTGAAGATTTGACCAGATTACAGGATATGATAAAAGAGATCAGAAATCTGGTGCCTGTTCCTGCTGTTGTAAATCAATTGATGGCCGCTGTTGATGATCCTGACTGCTCCATGGCCCATATTTCTGACATTATCCAGTATGACCCTGCCGTAACTGCAAATATCATTAAAACCTGTAATTCCGCTTATTTCGGTCTTGCAAATCCAGTTGAATCCATAAAGGATGCTGTTGCCCTGCTTGGCACGGATCAGATTGTTGAACTGGTTCTGCTCAAGGGGACCCGACAGGCATTTTCATCTGACCAGAAGGGGTACGGCCTCCATGAAGGGGAAATGTGGAAGTATTCTGTCTCATCTGCATTAATTGCAAAATCTATAAGCAGCCGGTTGAAACTGGATCATAAAAATACAATATTTACAGCTGCCCTGCTCAAGGATATCGGGAAAACCGTGCTTGACAGATATGTTACCCATTCTTTGGAAAAAATCACCTGTCTGGTCCATGAAAAAGGGTACAGCTTCAGGGAGGCGGAAAAGGAAGTGATCGGAATCGATCATGCTGAACTTGGCGCCATGATCGCTAAAATATGGAAATTCAGTCCCACCATGGTCAAAATTATCCGCCATCACCATCTGTCTGATGAAAATATGCGAAAGGACAAGGATGTTGCCATTGTATACCTGGCAGACTGCATATGTATGATGATGGGGATTGGTGTAGGCTCAGACGGCCTTGCCTACCGTTTCCATGATGATGTGATTCGAAATCTGAACATCAGTGCGGATGATCTTTCCCAAATTATTGCAGATTTTTCATTTAATATGCAAAAGGTTGAAGAACTTCTGCAGATGGTATAACCGGCATGGCCCGGACCATGATCACTGACCCGGCCACAACGAAGCATGAAAGCTGTTAGCTGTTAGCTGTTAGCTTTTAGCTGTTAGCTTTTAGCTGAGTACTGATGGCTTTCATATAAATAAATGGATTATAGCGGAAGGCGTATATGGCATTTTCAATTTTACTGGTAGATGATTCTCTGCCCATGAGGTCAGTTCTGAAAAAAACCGTTAAGGCTGCCGGATACAGCAGTGCTGATTTTTTTGAGGCAGCCAACGGGCAAAAAGCCCTTGACGTGCTGAGAAACAATTGGATTGATATTGTATTAACCGATTTTACAATGCCGGTTATGGATGGTCTGAAGCTGCTCCAGGAAATGAAAAAAGACGATTTGTTCCGGGAAATTCCAGTTGTTGTGATTACCACCGAGGGCAATCAGGAAAGGGTGGATTTATTTTTTGAAAACGGCGCAGCAGGGTATATAAAAAAACCGTTTACCCCTGAACAGGTCAGGGATATTATCATATCTATTATGGGAGAGAGTGATGAGGGCGAAGACTTTGATGACTCAGATGAAGGCCTCGATTTCTGAAGTGATGGAAACCATGTTCTATTATCCAGTAGAATTGAAGGAAGAACTGGGTTTAGAAGAAAGCGGGTTTTTTCAGGCAGAAAATAAGGTAATAATCGCAGCCATTGATTTTTCAGGACCACTGAACGGCAGGCTTTTTTTGATGATACCGGAAGACGTACTCGGGTTAATGGCCGAAAACCTCATGGGCCTTGAAACGGAAAAGATCAGTACGGCCCATGTGACCGGGACAGCCCAGGAAGCCCTGAATATGATAGCGGGCAATGCCTTCAGTAAAACTCCCTTTGATGTGCCCGTTGATCTTGGTGTGCCTGAAATTATCACGGCCCTGCCGGATAAGGGACTGGATCATATTTTAATGGTTGAAACCATGGATGGTATGGTGGCCCTTGGCTGTGACATTTAAAATTTTATTTATTTCAGATAGAAAGGGAGCCAGCTCCCGTTTATGTTCTGGCGGCACCATCAAAACCGGTGCCGGTTGATTCTGAACAAACAGGCCTTTATGGGATTTTGGCTGGGTATAAGACATATCAGACCCTGCCTGCTCCATCTGGGTGTTTTCCCCAAATTCAAGAATCATATCTACGAGGTTTCCAAAAACCCCTTGTGCATCCACATGTTCAATATACTGCATTAAAACCTGATTAAATGTTAGCATTAGGGAAGGCATTGTGGCAAAGCCTTTTTCTCTGCACAGCATTTCAGAGATCAGGCTGCGGCATCCAAAAGGTCTTGCCCTGTAAATTGTGCATTCCCTGTTTTTCAGCAGCGGGCAGGGTCCCCAGAACGGGTTGTTTTCTTCTTTTGGCAATTCAGCCCTGTCCAGGCATAGTCTGGCAAATCCGTTAAAAGTCATTTTGGGATGAAATCGTTTTTCAGGTGAGTTTGATCGGACTTGAGAGACAAGCTTATCCTTTTCTGCTGAATCCAGGGAGGAAAAGATAAATGCGGTTTCAAGGGATGTCATGGTGACATTGCAGGTGCAGCAGGTATCACATCCCCTGGCGCAGGCCATTTTTTTTATTGTTTTATTTATAAAGGAGTCGTGGAGTTCGTAAAATTGTTCCAGAATTCTGAATTTTAAATGCTGATCCGGCATGGAATCCATATGTGCAAGCCTTGGTTTACGCTTTATTTCATTGTGATCTATTTTAAAAACACCATTTTGCCGGGTCTGTCAGGTCTGGCAACGTCAAGGGTGACTTTTTTTTCTGTTTTGAGAAAAGGACTGATGGTTTGAAGGGCTTTTTCAGGGGTATTGTTTTCAAGGCTGAGGTGGGAGAGAATAACATGGTGCAACCTGCTGCAGGATATTTCTGCCAGCAGTGTTCCTGTGCTGCCATTGGACAAATGCCCCTTTCTTCCCTTTACCCGTTGTTTAAGGTACCATGGGTAGGGGCCGCTTATGAGCATTTCAGGATCATGGTTGGCTTCAAGGTAGAGCAGATCACAGTTTTTAAGGTGTTCCTTTACCAGGCTGGTTGCAATCCCCATGTCTGTAGCGATCCCCAGCTTAACATTGTTATGCCTGCAGGTGAATGCTGCGGGGTCTGCGGCATCATGGGATATGGAAAAGGGGTCTATCTCAAGTTCGCCTATGTTAAAAGGGGTTCCGCAGCTAAAAGAAATTAACTCCTGGATGCTGCCCAGCTTTTTTTCAGCTGCCTGCCAGGTTCTGCGGTTGATGTAAACGGGAATATTAAACCGCCGGCTCAAAATTCCCGCGCCTTTTACATGATCTGCATGTTCATGGGAGATCACAATTCCGGTGAGTTTATCCGGTGACACACCTGCAGCTGACATTCTCCTTTCTATTTCAATGCCAGACAGGCCGGCATCAAAAAGCACAGCGGTCTTTTCACCTGATACAAATACTGAATTGCCCTGGCTGCCGCTGGCAAGCGGACAGATGGCCAGTCCCTTTGATTCCATTATTCCTTAACAGCCTTGTGGCTTAACCTGATTTTTCCATCCCTGGTGATATCCAGGACCTTTACCCTGATCGTTTCCCCTTCCTTTACCACGTCAGTGACCTTTTTTACCCTGTGATCGGCCAGTTCTGAAATATGAACCAGACCGTCTGTCCCTGTTTTTATCCTGACAAAGGCACCGAAATCCGTAATTTTTACGATTTCTCCTTCGTAAATGCCTCCGATTTCTGGATCAAGGCCGATATCATTAATGATTTTTTCTGCTGCCTGACCATCTTCCAGATTTTCTGCTGAAATTTTAACCAGACCTGAATCATCCACTTCAACCGTGGTATTGGTTTCCGATTGGATGGAACGGATCATTTTACCGCCGGGGCCGATTATATCCCGTATTTTATCGGGATTGATCTTTACAGTAATTATCTTGGGGGCATGGGGGGAAATGTTTTTGCGATGGTGGTCAATGGTTTCAAGCATTTTCTGCAGGATATGAAGCCTGCCTTCCCTGGCCTGGTCAAGGGCTTTTACCATTATTTCCCGGGTAAGCTCCTTGATTTTAATGTCCATCTGCAGGGCAGTGATCCCATCTTCTGTTCCAGCTACCTTGAAATCCATATCTCCAAAATGATCCTCATCCCCGAGAATGTCTGTGAGTATGACCGTGGTATTTTCATCCTGAACCAGGCCCATGGCAATTCCTGATACCGGTGCCTTAATGGGTACCCCCCCGTCCATCAGAGCAAGGGATCCGGAACAGACAGTTCCCATGGATGAACTTCCGTTGGATTCCATGACCTCTCCTACCAGCCGGATGGTGTATTCAAAATCTTCAGGATCCGGCAGTATCCGTTCAAGGGCCCGGGTGGCAAGGGCGCCGTGGCCGATATCCCTGCGGCTGGGTCCGCCGGGGCGACGGCATTCACCAACGGAAAAGGGAGGGAAGTTATAGTGGAGCATGAACCGGCGCTCCTCATCTCCGTTCAGGGTTTCAACCCTTTGTTCATCCCTGCCGGAACCAAGGGTTAATACGCCCATCACCTGGGTTTCCCCCCTTGTAAACAGTGCGCTTCCATGGGGTCTGGGCAGGTTGCCGGTTTCACATGAGATTTCTCTGACTTCGTTGAATGCCCGTCCGTCAATTCTTTTGTTTTCCTTGAGTACAATCTCCCGGGATACTTCTTTTACAAGGGTACTGAACATGACTTTAACTTCTTTTGTTCTTTCAGGAAAAGTCTCTGACAGTGTTTGTATCAATTCTTCCTTTACCAGGGAAAGCGCTTTGTTTCTGTCTGTCTTTCCGAGGGTTTGAACGGCTGTATGTATTTTTTCCTTTGTCAGATCCTTAATTGTATTAAAAAGCGCTTCATCTGTTTCTGGTTTGATATATTTTCTTTTTTCCTTTCCCAGTGCGCTTTTCAGTTCTTTCTGGATGTCTATCATGGGCTGCATGGCCTGGTGCCCGAAAAAGATGGCATCCAGCATTTCCTGTTCTGATACAAAATCTGCCCCGCCTTCAACCATTATGATTCCGGTGGATGAACCGGCAACCACCAGCTCGATGTCGCTTTGTCTTATCTGGTCCAGGCTTGGGTTTGCGATAAGCTCGCCGTTGATCCTTCCGACGCGTATGCCTGCAATGGGACCTGAAAAGGGTATGTCTGAAAGTTCAAGTGCCGCAGATGCGCCCACCAAAGCCAGTGTATCGGGTTCGTTTTCCCTGTCCATGGAAAGGACAGTGGCGATAACCTGGGTTTCAAAGGCATAGCCTTTTTCAAAAAGGGGCCGTATGGGACGGTCTATGAGACGGCAGGTCAGTGTTTCCTTTTCACTGGGCCGGCCAATTTCCCGTCTGAAATAGTTACCGGGAATCCGGCCGGCCGAGTATATTTTTTCCTGGTATTCAACGGTAAGGGGAAGAAAATCAATACTTTCCTTGGGTTCACTGGCGGAAACCGCTGTCACCAGTACAATTGTTTCCCCGTGCTGGACAATGACCGCACCTGATGCCTGTCTGGCAATTTTCCCGGCACTGAGGGTAAAGAGTTTTCCGTTTATCTCGGTTTCTACAATTTTTTCCATGTTTTTTTTCTCCTGTAAACGGGCGGATCAGAAGCTTTCTTATACAGAATAAACCCGCACTTCCAGCATCAATTCTCTTTTGATGCTGCATATGCGACTTTATTCAGGTAATCTGCCAAAGAATTTCCGCTGTTTTGCTGTTAATTTTGTTTTAAAAATTCTGCATGATGAAAATTTTATTTTCCGGAAATACATCAATCACATGTGGGCCGGACGTATGCAGCACGGCCGGTCCAGAAGCCTGTGATAAATTTTATACTCTGTTAAAGATGAAAAACTTGTTTTTACTCGATTATCAGGTTTTTCAACGGAAGAATCGATTAAGAGCATTCGTTAAGGGCGGCGCTATTCAAAAAACTTGATGATCGAGTTTTATCCATATTTATTTTTTTAATCCCAGTTTCTCTATCAGGGTCCGGTATCTGGTAATATCCTTTTTCTTAAGATAATCAAGAAGGCTGCGCCTTCGCCCGACAAGGATCAGAAGCCCTCTTCTGGAATGATGATCTTTTTTATGTTCCTTAACATGTTCGGTCAGATAACTGATGCGGTGGGTTAACAGTGCCACCTGCACTTCAGGGGAACCTGTATCGGCATCGTGAAGTTTGAACTTCTCTATCATGTCTTCTTTTTTTTCAACTTGTAAAACCACGCGTCATACTCCTCTTTGGAATAAATCAATTTAAGGCGTTCTGCCTTTCTCTGCCGGCTATCCAATATTCCATTCAGGTAACCGGCCCATAACACAATTTAAGGGTGAACCCTTGTTTTTATAATTTTTCTAAACTTTGACAATAGCAGTTAACTTGCAAAAACACAAGAATATTTAAATTGTTCAAGGGTTTTATTATATTCAACAATGGCGGCAAGCTCTCTGTCTGTGTCACAAATCCTGAAAAAAGAACTTTTATTGAGATTTTTATCAAGTTGGGGATGATCCCTGATTTTTATTGCCCGCCCGAATTTTATGGTTTCCAGAAGTCTGTCATCAGCCTGGATCAAGGGCATGGCAGGCAGGGAATCTGCCAGGGAAACAACCTGTGCATGGGCCGTTTTTCTGTCCATGGCTTCAAGATCTGCAAGGGAAATTGCATTTTCCAGGAATAATCCGCAGCATTCTGTGCGGCACAGGGAAGAGAGGTGCGCTCCGCATCCAAGATGCCTGCCGATATCCCTGGCAAGGCTTCTGATATAGGTTCCAGCAGTGCAGTGAACTACAATTGTGACAACGGGAAGTTTTATTTCCACAAGGCGGATATTGAAAATTTCAATATCCCTTGGGGGTTTTACCACGGGTTTTCCTGCCCGGGCCAGGCGGTAGAGGGGCTGACCCTTGTGTTTCAGAGCAGAATATACAGGGGGTTCCTGGCTGATCCATCCAGTGAATTGTTCAAGGGCTTGAAGAACAATCTCTTTTGTAATTATCTCAGACAGGTTTTTGTTAAAGGTTTTAACCACTCTGCCTGAGGCATCAAGTGTATCGGTCTCAATGCCCAGATGAATCCCGGCAGAATATGTTTTGGGCCCGTTTAAAAGAAACCGTGACAATTTCGTGCCCTTGTTGATTCCGCAGACAAGGAGTCCTGTTGCTTCAGGATCAAGGGTTCCTGTGTGTCCGGCTTTTTTTACATGAAGTATGCTTTTTACACGAGAAACCACTTTTGCAGAGGACAGCCCACAGGGCTTGTTAACAGGTATTATGCCATGTGTCATTGAATTTCATCAGGTTTTGATACACCCTTTAACAGAGCATCAATTTTTGATCCGTGGTCAAAGGATTTATCGTGGATAAATTTCAGCTCTGGCATGAATTTAAGACCCAGTTCAGGGGCCATGCATTTTTTGATGAACCCGTGGGAACTTTTAAACCCCTGAATCACATCTTCTATGCGGGTTTGGGTTTCAAACACCGAAAAATAGACATAGGCCGTGCGCAGATCCTTTGTCAGCTTGACGCTGCTTATGGTAGCCATTTCAAGTCTTGGATCCTGAATTTTTTTATTGAGCAGCTCTGAAAGGGTGGTCTGAATTTTAACCCCTATGCGCTCTGATCTTGGATATGGCTTCATTCTTTGATTTGCTCCATTTCAGGCCGTTTTTCCTCTATTTCATAGCATTCAATAATATCATTAA
Organism: Desulfobacteraceae bacterium; assembly: GCA_046482845.1. GTDB lineage: Bacteria > Desulfobacterota > Desulfobacteria > Desulfobacterales > Desulfobacteraceae > DATFJZ01. The sequence goes on from JAWOEJ010000022.1 coordinate 21,000, forward strand.
CTTTTATATCGTTGAATTTTTCCATACCGATCCCGCATTCAAAGCCCTGAAGGACTTCTTTGGCATCATCTTTAAACCTTTTTAATGAACTGATCAATGAGTCGCATTTAACAATGCCATCCCTTATCAGACGGGTTTTAAGACCTCTGCCGATTTTGCCCTCAAGAACAAAAGACCCTGCAATGGTTCCCTTTCCTGGAATCACAAAGATATCCCGCACCTCAGCCCTGCCGATGATTTTTTCCTGAAAGGTTGACGGCATCAATCCGGTAATGGCAGCCTTTATATCATTGATAACATTGTAGATGATATCATAGAACCGTATATCCACATTTTCTTCCTTGGCCATAATTCTGACCTTTGGACTGGGACGGACGTTAAATCCTATGATGATGGCATCTGAGACAGCAGCAAGGGAAACGTCTGACTCATTAATGGCGCCGGTGCCGGAATGAATGATTTTGATGCTTACCTCTTCCTGGGAAAGTTTTATCAGGGATTCACTTAACGCTTCAATGGAGCCGTGAACATCGGCCTTGACAATAAGCTTAAGTTCCTTGATCTCGTCAGATCCCATATTGGCAAAGAGTTTTTCAAGGTTTGCCCGGCTTTTTTTGGCAAGATCCTTGGCCCGGTCTTTCTGCATCCTGTGCTCACTGATCTGCTTGGCATCCTTTTCTGAATCCAGAGCAAAAAATTCATCTCCGGCTTCAGGAACACCGCTGAGTCCGACAATTTCAACCGGGGTGCTGGGCCCGGCCGTTTCCACTTCCTGGCCTGTATCGCCAATCATTGCCCGGATTCTGCCTGAATGAAGGCCGCAGACAACAGCCTGTCCGGTTCTGAGTGTGCCGTGCTGGACAAGAATCGTTGCAATGGGGCCCCTGCCCGCATCCAAACGTGATTCCACCACGTGGCCTGATGCCAGGCGGTCGGGGTTGGCATTCAGCTCAAGCACTTCAGCCTGGAGCAGTATCATTTCAAGGAGTTGATCAATGCCGGTTTCTGTTTTGGCAGAAACCCGTGCAAATATGACATCCCCTCCCCATTCCTCGGCAACCAGGCCATGCTCGGAAAGCTGGCGGATCACTTTGTCAGGCTGGGCACCGGGTTTGTCCATTTTGTTGACAGCAACAACCACAGGTACACCGGCAGCCTTGGAATGGTTTATGGCCTCTATGGTCTGGGGCATTACCCCGTCATCGGCTGCCACCACAAGAACAACGATGTCTGTTACCTGAGCTCCCCTGGATCTCATGGATGTAAAGGCCGCGTGTCCCGGCGTGTCAAGAAAGGTAATTACTCCGTTTTCTATTTCAACACTGTAGGCACCGATATGCTGGGTGATACCGCCGGCTTCTCCTGTGGTTATCTTGGACTTTCTGATTACATCCAGAAGAGAGGTTTTTCCATGGTCAACATGACCCATTATGGTGACCACAGGCGGCCTTGGTTTTGAGCGTTTCAGATCATCCGTATTATCCTGCTGGGCGTTGATCAGAAGCTCTTCTTCAAAGGAGGCTTTTTCCACCTCATAGCCGAACTCAGCGGCCACAAGGGATGCCGTGTCAAAATCAATGGTCTGGTTTACCGTAACCATTACCCCCAGTCCCATGAGTTTCTGGATCATTTCGTTGGCCTTGATTCCCATGCGTTTGGCAAGTTCGGCAAGTTCAATGGTCTCGTCAATTTTTACCCGTCTTTTTATGGCTTTGGGTGTGGTGATCTGGGTTTTCTGGGTGGACCCTTTTTTCTTTACCTTAAAGTCTTTTTTACGTCTTTTTTTATTGCTGAAATTCTTTTTTTCATAAAGGTCCTTGCCCTCTACAACAGATTTTTTCTTTCTTGTTCCGGTCTTTTTTTCCTCAGGTTCATAAAAAACATCAGGTTTTGCACCTTTTTTCTTCCAGTCCTTTTTTTTGCTTCGGCCGGTTTCCTTGCCGGGAGCAAAATCTTCTTCCTTAACCGGGCTGGCGGGCTTTTTGGTTTCCTTTTGGGCCGTGACTTTCTTTTGGGGGATGTTTTTTTTCTTTGCCCCTGAATCTATGATTTTTTCAGTTTTCTTTTCTGGTTTGGCTTTTTTCCGGGTCTGTTTAACGGCGGGCAGAACAGCCTTTTTAATTATTCTGGCAGGTTCAGATGTTTTTTTCTTTTTCTTTTTCTTTTTATCATTTTTTTCTAATGTCCCCTCCTTTTTTTCATGAGGGGCAGCAGAATTCTGATCCTCACCACCCAGATTTTGCTTTTTATCATCAGCTTTTTTGTCATCATCCTGCGTTATGTCATCTGTTTTATCATCTGAAGAAGGGTCTGGTTTTTTTCCCTCCAGGTTTTCATCCTCAGAGTGCGGGGCAATCGTCTTTTCAGTCTGTATTTCTTTTTGAAGTTTTACTTTGTCACCTTTTTCTTCTCTACCTTCTTTACCTTCATCGTCTTTATCGGCAGCATCCCTTCTGTTACCGGCTTCGGCCCGGGCGGGATCTGTCAAAGTCTTTGTCTTTTCAGGAATTTCTTCTTCCTGTTTTAGAGACGTGGGTTTTTGATCCAGTAAAGTTTCTACTTTGTCTGTTTTTTTCTTTTCAGGCACTGCTTTTTCCCTTTTTGAGTCAGGGGAATCTTTTTTTTTATCTGCAGTGCTGCCCCCTTCAGTGGACAATTCTTCAGATGTGTCCTTGGCTTTTGTTTTGCGCCTGCGTATGACAGAGGTTTTTAACCGGATCTCTGTTTCCTTTTTTCTGCTGCCGAAAAGACTGTTCTTGACTTCCTGAACTGTGTCGTTTTCAATAGAGCTCATATGGCTTTTCACATCTATGTTCATAGCCTTCAGCTTGGTAAGCAGAGCCTTATTTGTCATGTTCAGCTTTTTGGCCAGTTCATATACCCTGATTTTTGCCATATGTTCCCCCAAATTTCTTCTGTTTGTTTAATTCTCTTAATTAGTGTCTGAACGAAAACCCCGTGTTTGGATGCAAACGTGCCCAGCTGCAAGACGCAGAAAATTTTGAAACCGGAGTGTACTAATGTACATGTGGATTGCAAAATTTTGCAGCAACGCAGCAGATGGGTGCGTTTTCGTTCAAGCACTAATTACCCTAAACTCAAAAACAGCTGTGTTAGTAAGGATAAGTTTATACACGCCGTTTTATTCTGAATTTTCGCCGGGTGTATCTGCTTCTGGCTCCCGGAAATCAGAACCGTTTTCCAGGCTGTCTCTGTTCTGAGATATCTCCTCATCAGCAGAAGGTTCCCGGCTGTCAAGGTCTGTGCTGGACGCATCTATAAGGTTTTCAGAGCTGGTTGACAAATTGTCTTCCATGTGGTCCATGTCTTCTCTATCCATGATGGTTTTATCTGCTGAATCGGGGAGATCTTTGTCGTCTGACTCAGGAAGGTTTTCTTCTGAATCGGAAAGTTCTCTGTCATCTGATTCAGGAAGGTTTTCTTCTGCTGATTCAAAACTGGTAGTATCTGGTGTTTCTGGATACTCGTCTATATGTCCCCTGGATATTTGTTTTGCATTTTCTATAAGCTGTTCTGCCAGGCTTTCAGATATACCCTCTGCTGTAATGAGATCTTCAATGGATGCGTCAAGAATGTCTTCAGGGGAATAGAATCCGCTGCTGTAAAGGGCTTCTGCTGTAACAAGGGTCATTCCCGGAATAATCATTAAGTCCTCGTACCCCTGTTTTAACTGCCTGGCGTATTCCTTTTCACTCATCACATCAAGGTGCCATCCTGTAAGTTTGCATGCCAGGCGGACATTCTGACCGTTTTTGCCAATGGCAATGGAGAGGAATTCATCAGATACAATAACCTCCATGGTTTTGTTGTCTTCATCTATGATTACCCGGGTTATTTCAGCCGGTGCAAGGGCATTGCAGACAAATTTGGCCACATCCGGGCTCCAGGGAACAATGTCAATCTTTTCTCCCCTAAGTTCCTGGACAATATTCTGAACACGGTTTCCCTTCATCCCCACACATGCTCCAACAGGGTCCACATCGGCATCAGAAGAGCTCACAGCTATTTTGCAGCGTACTCCTGCCTCCCGTGCCGCCCCCTTGATACTGACAATCCCCTCAGAAATTTCAGGGACCTCAGAGGTAAACAGCCGGGCCACAAATTCAGGATGCACCCTGGACAGAATTACCTGGGCACCTCGGGATTCTTCAAGAACATCAAGGATATATGCCCTGATGCGGTCCCCTCTTTTGTAATGTTCTCTGGCCACCTGCTCCCTTGCGCTTAACACGGCTTCAGCCTGGCCGAGATTGACAATGATATTGCCCCGGTCGATGCGCTGGACTATACCGTTGATGATCTCACCTTTTTTATGTATGAAGTTTTCATAAACCGCATTTCTTTCAGCCGCTTTCATCCGCTGGATGATAACCTGCTTGGCTGACTGGGCTGCAATCCTGCCGAACATGGATGTGTCCACTTTAATACCAAGGCTGTCTCCAATTTCACACTCTGTATCATATTTCAGGCCTTCCTTTAAAGTCAGCTCCAGTACAGGGTCCTCAACGGATTCAACCACTTCCTTGAACTGAAAAACTTCAACTTCGCCGGTCTTTTCATCGTAATGAACTTCAATGTCTGCACTGGGACCGAGTTTTTTTTTGGCAGCCGATTCAACCGCCTCTTTGAGTGCTCCTATCAGAACCGCAGTATTTATCCCTTTTTCCCGGCCAACCTGCTCTATGACCCGTTTTATATCTGTAATAAGCATAACTGATCTCCGTGCTAGCTTTTTCTACGCAAGTCTTGCCTTGCTGATCTGTTCCAGTAGAAAAGAGCGGTTGTCTTTATCCGCAGCAAGTTCCACATGTCCGTTTTTAAATCCTTTGAGGAATCCTGTAAACCTTTTTTGCCCATTGATCTTTTCAAAGGTCTCGATCCGAACTTTTCTGCCTTTAAAACGTTCAAAGTCCGCTTCTTTTTTGAGAGGTCTTCGGGGACCCGGAGATGAAACTTCAAGCCTGTAGTCGTTCATTTCCAAAAGGTAAACATCAAAAAGATCACCAAGCTGCCTGCTGATGTCAGCGCAGTCGTCTAAGGTCACTCCGCCGGGTTTGTCTATCGAAATTCTTATGGTTGTATCCCTGGCCTGTCCCAGTATTTCTAAATGAACAAGCTCAATGTTTTCTGCATTGCATAAGGGTGCTGCAACCTTCTCAATCCTGTCTAAAACAGGATTTTTTTTCTCTGACCGGTTTTCTGTCATTCTCTGGTTTTGCTCCTGAAAATTTATCAGATTCTCATACCCTTAAATTTGGCTGTGTCCTTAAAAAAGAAAAACGGGCAAAGCCCGTTTTCAAATGTACAACTCCAGAATCTTATACGCACAAGTCAGTACCAGGCCTCCATTCTTTGAAACTATTAAGGCTGGAGCGGGCAACGAGATTCGAACTCGCGACACCAAGCTTGGGAAGCTTGTACTCTACCAACTGAGCTATGCCCGCACATCAATTTGACATCATAAAACAAAAAAGTACAGAAGTCAACTGTTTTCGTTAATTTGCAGCTGGTTTTTTGGGGACTTGATTTAATGGATCTTACAAAAAAAATCCTGCGCAATATGCGTATATTATTTTCTTCCAGAGCCCTAACACATTGAAAAAAGATAATTTTCCCCTTTTAATCGTTGATCTAATGTTTTTATACCTGAAAAACCAAACACTAAACCTGATCGTCGAGTTTTAGCTTTTCAGGAGGGGAGATCAGCGTTGAATTTGTCCACCAGTATTTTTGAAATGCGGCTGTGAAGGCCTTTAATCTTTTTTTCCTTTAAGGTTTTTTCAAAGGATCGATAGACAACTCTGTAGGAAAGGGATTTCTTTTCTGTGGTGTCTTTCTGGTAAAGGTCAAAGAGAAAGACATCTTCAATCAGGGCTTCCTTTTCCATGATTTTTTTTATTTCAGCCTGAACCGCCCCGGCTGAGATATCTGGATCCACAATTATCGTTATATCCCTTGAAATCGAGGGAAACCTGGGAAGGGGCTGAGAACTGATTGTCTCCGGAGTCACTTCAAGCAGTCGGTTCATTTCAATATCAAAAATAAAGGCATCCTGTTTAAGACTGAATGCTTTTAGCACCTTTTCGTCAATCCGGCCAAGACTGCCTATAACCCTTTCTTCTTTTTTGATCAGGGCAGAATACCCTTTTTTCAGATAGGGATATTCATTTTCCGGTGCTCTTGTAAATTCTATGTCCTCAATTCCCAGGGCATGTAACAGACCTTCCACCATACCCTTGATATCATAAAAATCACAGTCTCTTTTTTTACCGTGCCACGATGCACTGTGTGCTGCTCCCGTCCAGATACCGGCAAGCATTTCCTTTTCCACAGGCTGGATCCCTGCCTGTCTGGCAAAAAAAACATTGCCCGTTTCAAACAGAGTGATCGTGGATGTCTGCTTGGAAAGATTTTGTTTCATGTTCTGGAGCAGACCCGGGATAAGAGATGTTCTTAAAAGCGACATGTCTTCGGAAATGGGATTTAAAATTATTTCCTGATGTCTTCTGTTATCGTTTGATGAAAGGTTAAGATCGTTACAGGCATTGGAAAAGGTGAAACTGTAATTTATTGCTTCGCTGAATCCTAATCCTGCCATAATATCTTTTACCCGGTCCCTGAATTCCAATTTTGCAGAAAGGGGCTCTCTTTTTGCGGGAACATAGGGAAATGTGGTTTTGATATTGTTGTATCCGTAAAGTCTGGCAATTTCTTCAAAAAGATCTTCAGGCCGGAGAACATCTATTCGGAAGGAAGGCACCTGGACTGTCAAAAGAGTATCCCTGCCGGATGTAACAGTAAATCCTACAGAGGAGAGAATATCTTCTGCCTCAGCAGGGTTTAGATCTGTTCCCAGACGGCGATTCAGGATTTCAGTATCCAGAACAATAACAACGGGTCTGTTATCCAGGGGCTGAAGATCAATTACCCCCCCGGCAGGATATGCCTCTGATATATCCGCCATGAGAGACATGGCTCTTATCAGAGCATTTTTTGTTCCCAGGGGGTCAACCCCCCGTTCAAAACGATGGGATGCATCTGTGGAAATATTGGCTCTTTTTGCTGTTTTGCGTATGGAAACCGGATTAAAGCAGGCGCTTTCCACCAGAACCCTTGTGGTACGTTCGGTAATTTCAGAATTAACACCCCCCATGACTCCGGCAATGGCAACCGGTCTTTCACCGTCACATATCATAAGCATATCCGGTTCAAGTTCATGGGGCTTTTCATCAAGTGTGGTAAACTGAATTTTACTGCCGGCCCGTTTCACCGTGATTTTTCCTTTGGCCAGAAGGTCATAGTCAAAGGCATGAAGTGGCTGGCCGGTTTCCATCATGACAAAGTTGGTGATGTCAACAATATTGTTCACCGGGGTCATACCAATAGATTCAAGCCTCTGTCTGAGCCAGTATGGAGAGGTGCCGACTTTTACGTCAAAAAGCAGACCTGCCGAATATCTTGGGCATAAATCCGGATCAACAATTTCAATGGCAATGAAATTTTCAATGGCACCACGTTTGTCGATATCTTCAAGCTCTGGCAGCGCAGCACGGGGCAGAGTCAGGGCTGTTCTTTTTTTCTGAAATGCAGCTGTTTCCCTTGCCACGCCGATCATGGAAAGACAGTCAGGGCGGTTGGGGGTCAGGTCAATTTCAAAAAGCCAGTCTGAAAGATCAAGGGCCTCTGCCAAAGGGGTTCCAGGTGCAAGTTTTTTGTCCAGCAGCATGATACCTGAAGCATCACCGTTGATATTCAGTTCTGCTGCGCTGCAGAGCATCCCTTCAGACACTTCTCCCCTGAGCCTGCTTTTCTTGATTTTAAAATCACCTGGTAAAACTGCTCCGGGCAGCGCACAGGGGAAGTTGTCTCCTTCACTGACATTGGGGGCGCCGCAGACAATGTCCACCTGGTGGTTTCCCACGTCAACGCAGCAGCAGGACAGTCTGTCTGCCCTGGGATGGGGGGTTACCTTTTCGATCCTTCCAACAACCACATGGTCAAGATAGTCATAAATCTGAGAAAAGGATTCAACTTCCAGGCCTGCCATGGTCAGTTTCTCAGCTGTTTCAGAAGGATTGGACTTTATATCAGTATATTCTTTTAACCAGTTTAAGCTTACTTTCATTTTAAAACTGCCTTAAAAAACGCATGTCATTTTCAAAAAACTTCCTCAGGTCATCAATGCCGTATTTGAGCATGGCAAGGCGTTCTATTCCCATGCCAAAGGCAAATCCAGAATATTTTTCAGTGTCATATCCTGCATTTTCAAAAACCGCCGGGTGAACCATACCAGCGCCGAGCACTTCCAGCCATCCTGTTCTGGAACAGATCCGGCAGCCCTTTCCCCGGCATATGACACAGCGGATATCCACTTCCGCACTGGGCTCGGTAAAGGGAAAATAACTGGGTCTGAAGCGCAGAGACGTTTTTTTATCAAAAATCTGGTGAATAAAAGTGTTTAAAATCCCCTTTAAATCACCAAAAGAGATGTCTTTATCCACCATCAATCCTTCAATTTGATGGAACATGGGCGTATGCGTCAGATCGGAATCACACCGGTACACTTTTCCCGGCGCCACAATTCTTACCGGAGGATCCATTTTTTCCATAACTCTGGGCTGGGTGGGAGATGTATGGGTTCTTAATACAATATTGTCTGAGATGTAGAAGGTGTCCTGCATATCCCTTGCCGGATGGTATTTGGGGATATTCAATGCTTCAAAATTGTAGTAGTCTGTTTCAACTTCAGGACCTTCTACAATATCAAACCCCAGCTTCAGGAAAATTTCATTGATCTCTTTTGTTATTTTAGTCACCGGGTGAACCGCTCCCCTTGCCATGAATCGGCCGGGAAGAGTTATGTCAATGAAGTCCTCCTTTTCCTGGTTCTCTGATTTTAATTCTGCATTTTTTTTCTTAATGGCCGTTTCAAGGCGTGTCTTTAACGCATTGGCACGTTTTCCTGCTGTTGGCCGTTCAGAAACCTCAAGCCGGGCAATATTTCTCAAAAATGAAGTAAGCACCCCTTTTCTGCCCAGATACTTAACAGCAAAACCGTCTGCATCCCGGGCACTTGAAACAGTGTCAAGCTCGGCAAAGGCCTCTTTTTCAATATCCTGTATATTTTTTTCCACAAAAATCTCCATACCAGCTAAATCACGTCTAAATATGAGCAGCAGCCTTTGAAGCGATCTGGGAAAACCCGTTGGGGTCAGATACGGCAAGTTCAGCCAGAACCTTGCGGTCCAGGTCTATATTGGCCAGTTTCAATCCGTGCATAAATTTGCTGTAGGACAGATCGTTCATCCGGGCGCCGGCGTTTATTCTGGTAATCCAGAGCCTGCGGAAATCTCTTTTGCGGACCCTGCGGTCCCGGTATGAATACATCAGCGCCTTGTCAACTGCGTCGGCTGCTGTTCTGAAAAGTTTGCTGCGGCCTCCTCTATAGCCCTTTGCAAGCTTTAACACCTTGTTTCTGCGTCTTCTTGCCTTAAATCCTCTTTTTATTCTCATTGCTGACTCCTTGAAAAAACTTCTTTATCCATTGGGCAACAGACGTTTTACCACTTTTAAGTCTGTACTTGCGATGATCTGATCAAGCCGGAAAGCTCTTTTCCGCTTTGTTGTCTTTTTTGTCAGAATATGACTGGAATGGGATTTTCTGAATTTATATTTTCCAGATCCGGTTTTTTTAAAGCGCTTGGCAGCGGCTCTGCTTGTTTTTATCTTTGGCATTTTTACTCCCTGGTTTCTTGTTTCCCCAAAAAAAAATAATGGTACACCCACCCCATGGGGGACAGAATGCACCACTTCATCCGGCGTATCATTGGCTTTTAAAAAAGGGGCATTGCACGCAAAATTGCTGTTTCAAATTTTTAGGATATATGAATCACTTGGGGCTCAGAAGCATGGTCATTGTCCGGCCCTCAAATTTGGGATACTGCTCAACCTGAGCAAAGTCTTCTGTCATTTCAGCGACCCTGGCAAGTACATTTCTTGCCTGCTGGGTCAGGGTTATTTCCCTGCCCCTGAATACCAGAGTGACCTTGACCTTGTCCTTATTGCCTATAAATTTTTTTATGTTTTTGACCTTTGTTTCCAGATCATGGACATCTGTTTTCGGTCTGACCTTGACTTCCTTGACCTGAAAGCTTTTTTGTTTTTTTCGGGCTTCCTGCTGTTTTTTGGTCATCTCGTACTTGTAGCGTCCATAATCCATTATTTTACAGACAGGCGGATTTGCGTTGGGAGACACCTCGACAAGATCCATCTGGTTCTCCTCGGCCTTTTCAAGAGCCTCCTGAATAGGCATAACGCCTATCTGTTCGCCGTCAAAGCTGATTACTCGGACTTCGCGGGCTCTGATATCCCTGTTCACATTTGTTTTATCCTGATTGCTCTGCCTAGCTATTCTGCACCTCCTGCAATGTTCGGTTTTTAGATTGTCCAACCTTTTTATATAAGCAACAAATTATTATATATATTTCTAATTTACTTTGCAAGTGTTTTTTCTTTTTTTAGGCATACGCCTTACCTCGTGACTTGTGTACTTGATTATCCAGTTTTTTATGGAATACCCCATGGGGGAGGCGCTATTCAAAAAACCGGATGATCGTGTTATATCAAAGGTTTTTTCGCTTTGCTTATCATCGTATTTCAGCCCTGCTGATCAAGGGTGTATTGTTCCAGAAGGCTTTTTTTCCAGTACTGATTGCTTTGTTTTCTGAAAAAATTTTTAAACAGCACAAGGCTTTTCTGTCTGAGCACGCCTGGAATCACCTTTATGCGGCTTTCCCGGTAAAGGGGCGGCAGTTCCTTAAGATCGCAGGCTGTCCCACCGCCCATGGGATCTTCATAGGCATAGACTATGGTCGTGATTCCCGACAGAATTGTGGCTGCAAAACACATAAGACAGGGCTCCATGGTGCAGTAGAGAACTGCTTTCCGACGTTCCAGCGGCTCTCTTTTTTTTTCAAGGTCTTTGATTGCCCGGATTTCAGCGTGGTCGATCTCGCTGAACCCCTCCTTTTCAGACGCAGTGCCTTTTCTGGATCCGGCTGCCACAATCCGGTTTCCATATGCAATAACGCAGCCTACAGGGAAATCTCCCCGGCTAAAGGCCTTTTCAGCCTCTTTAAGGGCAAGAGCCATAAAGGGTTCATGTCTATCTGCTGCGGTGATGGCGCCTCCGTGTAACTGGTCAAACGTTAATACTCGATGATCAGGTTTTTCTTTCTTCGTTGTGAGCACGCTGCTCATGGGGGTTATATGAAAGTGTTAAGTTTTAAGTGTTGGCTAACAGCCAACAGCCAACAGCTGATACTTTCATCATTAGTTGTGGCCGGATCGATGATAATGGGCCGGCCATGCCGGTTATAAAAACAGGTAAATGTCACCATAAAACACCTGATCATCGAGTCATAGCTGTATTAATCGGCAAAAAGAGTAAAAAATACTGCTGATGTCTGTGTTCCGGCTGATAAAGCCGCCAGGGTAAAGAATCACTTGCGAGTTTACAAAATTTATTCAGAATACACAATTATTTTCTTGAATTAACAAATGGTTTCTAATAAATAATAAATTAAGGTAAACTGAAAAAGTTGTTTTTCAATGCAGGGCGGCAATTAACGGTCATGCTGCATAAAAACCTGCTGAATATTAAACCGCTGCTAACACAAAAGGGTTGAAATTTCAATAATGAATTTTTTTGAAAAAGACGATTTAAAAAAAGAGACAACCCAGGGAACCCCGGTTTTTGAGCAGAAAAGAGCTTTTTCCATATGTGAAAAATACCAGGAAAGGGAAAAAAAATTTATTTCAGAATACGGGTGTTTAAGTTCAGAAACATCGGGCAGACTTGTTTATGAACCGCCCTGCAGCATCAGAACCCCTTTTCAGCTTGACAGGGACAGGATTGTCTATTCCAATGGGTTTAGGCGGTTAAAGCATAAAACCCAGGTGTTTCTGTCACCCCTGGGGGATCATTACCGGACCCGGCTGACCCATACCCTGGAGGTGTCGGAAATTGCCAGAAATATTGCACGGGCCATGCGGATGAACGAAGATCTTACAGAAGCCATTGCCCTTGGCCATGACCTCGGGCATACGCCCTTTGGCCATGGGGGTGAAACAGCCCTTAAGGAGATTTATTCATCGAGTTTCTGCCACAGTGAGCAGAGCCTCAGGGTGGTGGATATCCTTGACAACAAGGGAAAGGGGCTGAATCTGACAGAAGAGGTCAGGGAAGGCATCCTCAAGCATTCCAAGGGGTTCGGTCATATTATCCCTTCAGACCCGGGGAAAACAGCCTCTACTGTTGAAGGAAAAATTGTAAGAATTGCAGATATTATTGCCTATTTGAATCATGATCTTGACGACGCCCTTAGAAGCGGGGTTATAAAACGGGAGGAAATCCCCAAAACCTGCGCAAAAGTGCTTGGAAATTCCCATTCTGAACGGGCCAGAACAATGATTCAGGAACTTGTATACAACAGCGGGCCGCTTAACGGGGAGCTCAAACTCACCATGGGTGAAGAAACCTTTTCCGCCATGACTTTGCTGAGAAAATTTCTCTATGACAATGTATACAGGTCTCCGTCGGTTCACAGCGAGTTTGTCAAGGCAAAAAAGGTGATAAAGGAGCTGTACATCTATTTTATGGAAAACACAGAACATCTTCAAAGGGAGCTTGAAAAAATGGAAATGGCGCCGTGGCATGTCTCAGACAATTCTCTGAGCCGGTCGGTGTGTGATC
>JAWOEJ010000024.1:0-7528 GCA_046482845.1 Desulfobacteraceae bacterium
GCCTTATGGGTTCAGGAAGTGATGTTTCCTCCTGGTCATAACCAATGCAGTTAAAGAGCTTTTCTATCGTCTCCTGATCAAGGTTCCCGCCAGCATCATCCATTGCCAAAAACTCCGCCGCAGTTGATGTACTGGGTTCTGAAAGAGGAAAGATCTCCAAAAATATTTTCATCAATAAGTGTTGAAAGACCATAAAGCTCAAGCAGAGAGTTTTTTGGATTTCCTGTTTTTTCCAAATTTCGATAAGTTTTTGCATCAAGGATCTGGCTTGGCAGATTGAATTTTTCTTCCAGTTCGACAGCCCACTGTTTTCGAAGTGAAGCAGGGCAAACAACCAGTATTCTACATTTTCTTTCAGCCCAGCTTTGACATAGAACCAGTCCAGCCTCAATGGTCTTACCAAGGCCAACTTCATCCGCCAGAAGAACACCTTTTGATAAGGGAGACCTTAGCGCAAACAGTGCAGCCTCAATCTGGTGAGGGTTCAGGTCTACACAAGCATCAAACTGTTCTTTCTTGAACTTCCATAATCTTTTTGTTTTTCGAGCAGGCATCTTATCTTTGTTTATCCATGTGTAAACAGTATCTTTGCTAATACAAGGTAAACGATTATTCCATTTGAGCCAATTTTTCGTTTAGCAAAGCTTTCTCTTTTTCAAATGCTTTGAGTTTTCTTTTGCAATTGTTAATCTCTTTAGTAACTTTTTTTATTTTAAATTCTATCTCTTGTTTTTCAAAATATTTTTCTCCACGCCATTCAATTGATAGAGCCTTGACCTCTTTTCACAGCACCCTGAAATATGGATTTCCATGGGCATAATTTTTCTTGTACTGTAGTGTTCCGGCTTTTATAGCCTCAATTATTTCATGCTCTTCAAGGCCAAACTCTTTGCATCATTTTTGTGGCTTAAAGTTTCTCCTTGCTGTGTCCAAAGAGCTTTAGAATTCTGATGAATCACCATTTTTAATACCCCTTATCTTCTAAAAAAATTCTGATTAATGAATGGCATGTGATACCATGGGATTGGAGCAGCATCATAACTTCATGGATGGCCTTATGCTCAGTCCAGGCATCACTGATTATATCCAGTTTTTTCTGTGCAATCCGTCAACCGGGAGTCGAATAATAAAATTTGCCCCTTTTCCAGGTTCAGAAATGACATTCATGGTACCTTTATGATTTTCAGTGATAATAAAATAAGAAACAGACAATCCCAGCCCTGTACCTGCCCCCACCGGTTTTGTCGTAAAAAAAGGATCAAACACCTTTAATCGAGTCTGCTCATCCATTCCCGGACCGTTATCCTCTATCTCTATATGGACCATTGCAGGCTTCCCCTTACTGTAAATTCTAAGTATGAATCTGGGAGATTCTGTTTTTGCCTTATGCATGGCCTGTGCACCATTTCTGAGAATATTCAGCAGCACCTGCTGAATGTTTGCGCCTTCGCAGGGTAACATGGGCAGATCGTCGGCATATTCCTTTATAATTTCAATGGATTTAAAATCATACTGCTTTTTAAGATCATAGTCCGTGGCAGCCAGACCAAGAATCCTGTCCATTAGTTGATCAGGATAATGGGAAGAGACGGCAGTACCTGATTTCCGTGCAAAACGGAGCATGCTGTTAACAATTTCAGCGGCCCGTGCACCGGATTCCTGGATGGCATCAATCATGCGGAAAATGTTTCTTTTTTCCATGAATGCCTTGATATCCTCCATGGAGAGGCCAAGTTCTGCTGCGGCTTGCAGGTTAGCAGGCATATCAATGCTTTCCAGCCGGTATTTTATGACATTGGCATTCTGCATCATGCCTGCCAGGGGATTATTTATCTCATGGGCCATACCTGCAGCAAGACCTCCCACCGACATCATTTTCTCCGACTGGACCATCCTCTCTTTCATACGGACCTGCTCGGTTGTGTCATCAATCCGGATAACGGCGCTTTTCTCTGCCTCTTCCATCAATGGATAAATGGTCAGATTATCATAACAGACCTTATTTTCACCAGTGTATCTTTTCCTTTGGATGTGTTTTACTGTCCTGGTCTGAATGCTTTCAATGACGTTTTCCATTTCCGGCGCTATCTGGTGAAACACATCGGGCAGATATCTGCCCCGGGCGGCTTCTGCTGTAATTCCGGTGATGCGCTCAGCGGTCTTGTTCCATATGGTGACATTTCCATCGGCTTTAACAACGATGAGAACCGAAGGCATGGAGTTGATGATACTGAACAGATAATTTCGCAGATGCCGGATTTCTTCTTCAGCACGCATGCGTTCTTCAAGCTCTAACGTCCTTTCTGCGACTACTTTTTCCAAGTTGTCTCTTGTACATGTCAGGGCTTTATTTTTTTCAAACAGTTCTTTTGAGTAAACTTCTTTTTCTTTAAAAAGTTTATTCAGGTTATGTGTCATGATTTGAAAGGACACAGCCAACCTGCCTATTTCATTGGGCTGGTTCATCATGCAGTCATCGATTTTGGCATCAAGATCTCCTTTGGCAGCCTTGAGTGCCAGCCGGCTTAATGTATTAAGCGGGGTGGTGATATGCCGGGCGAAGAAATAGCTGACACAGGAGCCCACAAGGATTACTGCCGCACAAAACACTATAAATTGAAACCTGATACGGTTAAGCCCCTTGAAATAATCAATTTCATAGGCAGATGCAGCGATGATCCAGTCCCATTCAGGCACATAGGTAAAGGCTGAAATTTTTTTTAAGGGTGAGGCTTGATTAAGGTTTTGCCACTTATAGCCCCGGATTATGGTTTCCCCCGATAAAAGAGACTTAGCATTATCGATAATTTCCTTGATAAAATAATTGCCGTTTTCATCTCTGTGGTGAATGATGTTTTCACCATCCCGCATTCGGTCAAGGGAAACAACATATTCACCATGGCTGTTGATCACATATATATATCCATTTTCTCCGATACGCTGATCTGCAATTCTGTAGCGCAGCTCTTCCTGCAGCTGCTTTTCCAGTTTATGACTTTTGTAATCTGTATCATAGGTCAGGGCCCCGAGGATGATATCCCTTTTTTCAAAGTAAGTTAGGGCGGCAATCTGTTTCCGTGTCTGGCCCGTGGCCGCATCCTGGGTTTTAAAATTGAATGTCTCGCCTGTATCCTGTGCAAATTGCTTGATGTGGGGTAACAAATTCCTGGGTGACACTGTGTTGTCCGATGATAAAAAATTTTTGATGTTCTCCCCATACCATTCCTTTTTGTCTGGAAAAAGGAGTTCTCCTTTTCCATTTGCCAAAAAAACAAATCCACTTCTGCCGATAGCTATTTCCTCTAGTTTTTCCATAACTTTTTCCAGGTCGATTGTTCCGGTTTCATCGGCATAGGAAAGAAGCTGCCTGCCAGACATTGCTATGGCTTTGAGCCGCTGCCTCACAAGGGCTTCTTCCCGCCTGAGCAACCTGTCTGCCTGTTTGATATAACTATCTGCCACCTGAGTCCAGTCCAGTGCTATTTTTCGTAAAAGGATTTCGGTATTCCTGTTTGTGAGCTTTTTAAATGCATTGTACCCAAGTGTCCCAAAGAAAATAGTGGGGAGAGTAACAAGCAGGATGCAAATGGTCAAAAGCTTCCATTTGATGCTGATTTCCCTGACAGAACGGTTAGCCAGGGAGCGGTTGCCTGAGGATGATCCGGCATTATTCCTTGTAATATCCGGCATACTCAAAGACCGTCTCCCACTTTTGGGTGATGATATCCATTGTTTCTCTGGCGGTTCGGGCATCTTCATTCACATATTCGCTCCAGAGTTTTTGGGATATACGCAATAATTGTGAATATTCCGGTACGGCCCAGAAATCTTTAACCATTTCCATGGATTTTCTGTAGGGTTTATTGATGGGAGATGCATTGAGAAACGCTTCCGAATTCAATACCTTTGTATTGCAGGTTAAGCCGCCAAGCTGCGCCCACTTTTTCTGAACATCATCACGGATAAACCATTGTATAAAGTCTAGACTTAAATCTTTTTTCTTAGAGTAACTTACAATGGATATCCCCTGTCCCCCAAGAGATGTGGCCCGGGTTACCGGTCCTCTGGGGGCGGCAAAAAAACCTATTTTATCTGTATAGGGATTTTCCGGATTTTCCAAAAGTTCCGGGGCGATCGCAAAATACCCCATTGCCATGGCAACCCTGCCCTCTAACATCGGCAGATTAGAACTTAGATCTTTATCCAGATAGTAGTCGGTCCATTCCGGATTGTTATAGCTGTTCAGCTCCTTATAAAACTTTAAAGCCTCCACCCCTGCATCGCTGTTCAAAATACTTCTTACCCTGTAAGTCGCCGGATCTCCCAAATCCGCTCCCCATGCCCATATTAGGCTTTCTATTCCCATGGTAATACCGTCATAATGAGGTTCCGTCCAGCATAGCACCCCATACAGATCCCTGTGAGGGCGGTAAAAGAACTGGGCAATATCCTTGAGCCTTGCCCACGTTTTGGGAACAGCCAGTTCGTATCCGAAACGGTCTTTAAAATCTTTTTTCTCTTTTGGATCTTCAAATAAATCTTTTCGGTACGAGAATCCCATTGCATCTCCTTCAAGGGGGATTGCCCAGTAATGTCCCGATGTTTTGGGAAATTCAGCATAGCCTGTGAGCGACGTCGGAGTCATGGTGTCGGCAACCCCGTGTTCTGCAATCCATTTTGTCAGTTCAATGTAGTGCCCACCGTCCACTCCCCTTCCCAGCCACTGAGAGTCACCGACAACCATATCAAATCGCTCACCTTTGGCAGACATTTCATTAAAAAAGATATCCTGCCAGGTACTCCATGATTCCTGGATGATCTCAACCTCAATCCCGGTTTCCATGGTAAAATTTTTAGTCAGCTTTTGAAGGTAGTCAGCAGGTTTCCATTTGGCCCACAGGATTGTCAGAAATTTTTTTTCACTGCTTTTTTCAGGGGCCTGGGGGGAAAAGATCAGATAGCCTATAACCAGTACAGCCAGCAGGGCTGATATATATGCCACTGGACTTTTCCAGGCATTTTTTTGGGTATATGTCATTGGGTTGCCTTGTCTTTCCTTAAAAAAATGGACACAGGGTTAAGCAGATTTTTATCAAAACTGCCTCTCTGAGAGGAGAGCAATAATGGCATTAATGCTCAGGTTCAGCCAAAAATTATACGGTGAAAACGATACACTCCAGTGATCAGCTCATTATACTTTCATAGTTTCACCTACTTGCATTTATCACTCAGGGCTGCCAAACTCAACCATAATATTCACAAATGTATAAATCTGCTTCCCTGGCTTTTTAAAAACTCAAAGACAGGATTGGTATCTCTAACACTCGATCATCAAGTTTTTGAATACCGCCGCCCCCAGCGGTTGCCTGTCAGGACAGCGACCGACGGAGGACTTTTTCCCTGCCAGGCTAAAAATCGGCGACCTGCGGCCACTGGTCCTCAAACAGCTTGATTGTCGCAACGCCTGGCAGGGAAAAAGTCTGATCTCCTTTGGTTCTCAATGTTCCTGACAGGGCAACCGCTGGGGGCTCTTAATTGGCCCTTCCATAAAAACTTGATAACCGAGTAACAATATCTGTTTTTGATACACACAAAATTTGTGAAACGGCATTGACACCCGGACATAGCCGGGTTACATTAAGTCATGATTAAAACATTCGGGCGTGGTCATAACATCGGCCACCCTAAGGTGGGGTCAGGCTTTCGTTATTAACATTATCGTGTGCTTTATGGTTTGACTGTGCTTTTCTGTCCGATAACGTCAATAACAAAAGCCTGACCCCGTTGGCCTGCGGATAATTCTGGCCCGCCTCGATGCAAGTAAAAGTCCTGAAGATATGGATTTACCGGGATTACGACTTCATCCCTTGAAAGGCGAACGCCATAGTTTCCAGGCAGTTGATGTCTCGGGTAACTGGCGGGTTTTCTTCCGGTTTGAAAACGGCAACACAGTTGATTCTGATCTCCTTTGGTTCTCGATGTTCCTGACACGCAACCGCTGGGGGCGGCGCTCGGCCCTTCCATAAAAACTGGATAACCGGATAATAAGGGAAACAAAAATGCGGCACAGGCACCTAACACACCAAGGTTACACCCTGGCTGCTATTGATAATATTATAGCCACTGGTAAATGGAGAGACTGGGTTGATCTGCGGAATGCGTTATTATCAGATCCATTGTTAGCCGAAAAAATAAAACGTATCTGCCATCAATATATTGATGATCCCTACTCTCAACGATATCACTTTTGGAATCATTACATTGAAAAAAAATGAAGAATTGCCTGAATGGGAAGACGTATTAAGCTCTGCCGCACGACTCCAACACTTTTTACCTGAAGCTGTTTTAGTGGGAGGGACAGCATCAAGTATTTATGCAGATCACAGACTTTCCTGTGATGCAGATCATGTGTTAACAGATTTAAGGGAACATTTTGATAACGTATTGGCACAACTGGAATCTGTTGCTGGATGGCAGACAGCTCGAACTAAAAGGCCAGTTCTTATACTGGGTAGTCTTGATGGAATAGAAACCGGTGTCCGGCAACTCATTCGAAAAGAACCTTTAGAAAAGACTCAAAAGGAATGTTATGGTCAGCTTGTCACGGTTCCAACAGATAAAGAAATTCTTAGAATTAAAGGGATTTTAATTCTTAAGCGAAATGCAACCAGGGATTATCTTGATTTTGTTGCTCTTGCAGATCATTTAGGAAATAAAAAGGTTTGCGCCGCTTTACAATCTTTTGACAGACTTTATCAACAGACAAATGGAGAATCCCCACTTCAACAATTAATAGCCCAGCTTGCCAATGCCATGCCTTATGATTTGGAGGGAACCAATTTATCCGAATATAAAAATCTGGTTCCTAAATGGCACGATTGGCATACTGTTAAAAAACATTGTTCAGATTTAACCTCTATTATTTTTGATTTCGTCGCATCAACAGAACCCTTTTAAGGTTTTTTATTACGGGTAATGCTTCCAATACGATCAGGACCAGACTTAGGCAGCAAGTTAAAATAACTTATACATCCTGCTTGCCTTTTTATCTGTTTTCTTCGTTGGGACAAGGTTTACATAGTTAAACAGGCAAAGGAGGAATAAAATGGGAGAAGACGCACGGGCCGGGGGCTGCAAAAAAGAGCAGGGGATATTCTGGGAGTGAGACAGCCTAAAATTTCAGCCCTGAGGAATGGCCGGCTTGAAGGATTTTCAATCGAAAGGCTGTTTTCCTTCCTCCGGGCTATGGATCAGGTTTTCCTGCGTACTGTTCATCTCCTTGCTTTTCCTTTGTTTTCAAGTACAGGTGAAAACAGCATTTTCCAACTGACTGAATAAGCATAAAAATTATTTTGCGCTATCCAGAACTTTTCGAACCGGCTTTGGTGACAAGGTTCATGGCGATCTGGTGAATCTGGGTGGGGTCTGCCATGACCGAACCGCAGTCGCTCTGGATATCCCGGGTAATTGTGATATCTGCCGGAATGGTTGCGCGGCAGAGTTTAAAAACATCATTGAGTATTTTCTG
>JAWOEJ010000065.1:0-16976 GCA_046482845.1 Desulfobacteraceae bacterium
TTCAGCATGGATGAAAACAATCCTCGTCTAAAGGAGCATTGTGCCGGGGAAGGGATCGCCGTTTACTACGAAAGCGGGGTTATCGTTCTGCAAAAAGGTGACTGGAAGATACCGGTGGAGAAGGTTACCTCAATACCCTTGACCTACTACGGCAAGGCCGCTTTTCAAATTCAAAACGTTCTGGCTGCAACCCTGGTTTCGTATGTGCAAAACGTCAAAATCGAAGATATCAGACTCGGCCTGCAGACCTTTGTCCCCTCCGCTGCTCAACTGCCCGGCCGGATGAATGTTTTTGAATTCGAAAAATTCAAGACCCTGATTGACTATGCCCATAATCCGACCAGTATCGATGCCGTGGGCAAATTTGTCAATCAGCTGGGAGCATCCTACAAGGTTGCGACGCTTGCCGGAACTGGAGACAGAAGAGACCAGGACCTGTACAATATCGGCTGGGCGGCGGCTGAGCACTTTGATGAGATCATTGTCTGGGAGGATGAAGACTATGCCCGGGGCCGGGACAGTCAGGACGTGGTGAAGCTGCTCCTGGATGGGGCCGGCAGCAATGCCAAGAAACCCAAGGTGGTATTTATCCAGGATGAAGACGAGGCCGTGGAACAGGCCATGTGCAATGCAAAAACCGGTTCGGTTATCTGCATCTTCACGGCCAGGGTCGAGGAAATGACAGCCAAAATGGATCAGTTTATGGAAAAGGAAATCGATCTCGAGATCTCCCTAGAGGATATCCCAAACAGGGAATACACTGAAACGTAACGGGAATGGGGTTTTTAAATGGAAAAGATCAAAGGCGGCGAGCTTCGAGAGTATATCGGAGTTCTGATAGAGTTGTTTGAAACGCGCGACGGTTCGATGACTCCCTGTATCATGCTCCAGACCACGGACGAAAAAGAGTATCGAATTGTTGAAGGCCTGGACCTGAGCCGCTTTCTGCGGCAAAGGGTACGCATCATCGGCAGACTGCATCTGACTGAGGGGGAGAAGGCCCTTGAAATATTGCAGGTGACCCCCGTCGAACTCAGCGGGTCACTTCAAGTCGAATGAAATTTTCATATGAAAAGTAAAGATCCCTTAAGCATCGCCATAAAGCAAAGAATCCACCTTGGAAACAAAGGCTCTGAATACCCGCTCCCGGGTTGTGTTGATCCTGATCTGAAACGGGACACTGAAGAATTCCTGCTGCTCCTCCTGAAGTGCTTTGACGACAAGGTGCACCTGAACCAACTGAGAACAGGCATGGCTGCATCTTTCACACCCAAGGCAGCTCCAGAGGGAAGCCTTTGCCGGAGCAACTCCCAAGACGTAACACCGGATGAAATAAAGGGGATCAAACTCAGGAAAATCTAATTTGGTCCTGGAAACCGTGAGGGGACAAACACTTGAGCACTCCCGGCAGGTCAGGCAGCGGGTATGGTTCATAGAATGGGCAAGAGAACGTTTAGGGAGCTTGATCTGCAAGGGTTTAGAAAGGATCGACAAGGGTTGAGGCAGATTTGCCAATCGATTCCAATCCAGGGAAATTTCGTCAAACCCGGGGGCATAATCCATTGCCAGGGTTCTTGAAAGAACAGTGACCAACTCCTGCTTTAGCTGCTGAATTTCTCTCATGGTCTGAATTGAAATTCCTCCCTCAGCAAGGACCCTTTGCTGCAGGCTGGCAATTAGAGACCAGGGCTTCACTTGGTTGGGACAAAGATTGCCGCATCGCCGGCACTCAAGGCAGTGCCAGATGAATGGTCCGGCAAGTTCAGGGGAAAGATTCCCAAGATTTGCCAGATGGACAATTCTTCTTGGATCAAGCCCCCCTGGCACCAGGGATACCGGGCAGGCTGAGGTACAGATTCCGCAGGCGTAACACTGGGTGGAAAAAGAGTGTGGATCGGCCGGGTCAATGGGTTTTTTTACATCAATTACCGGATATTGCTCTTCAAGCTTTACCGTATTGGCCATTTTATAGACTCCTTTGGTTCTCAATGTTCCTGACAGGCAATCGCTTTTACAGTTAAACCCTTACTGATGCAGAATGTTCAGCCGCCGCTTCATTCAGACCGGCAGGCGCATCTTGTATGTATTTGCGGTGTTCATCCCTTTTTTCCAATGCATCCATGAAAATTGTCCTTTTGGTTTTGAAAGCGCGATTTGTATTGCTGTGGAATGTCTTTTTTATGCATGTTTGGCCTCATCCAGGACCCTGCGGATGGTATGGGCCATGTCAGAGCGAAGGACCGGTTTCTTTAAGTACCCTTTGATACCCAGGGACGCTGATTTTTTTTCATTGATGCGTTCACTGAATCCTGTAAAGATAATAACCGGCACGTCAGGACGGATTGCCATCAGTTCTGCAGCCAGCTGGTCCCCAGTCATACTGGGCATGGCCATATCTGTGATCACCAGATCAAAGGCATTGGGGTCTGATTTAAAAACCGCCAGCGCCTCAATGCTGCCTGTCCGGAAGGTAACCTGGTACCCGAGTCGTTCCAGCATGGTTTTTTCCATTTTTACGATGGGCATTTCATCATCCACCAGAAGGATGCGCTCATTTCCCGTGGGATTGATTGTTGTTTCTTTTTCAATTTCGGTTTTGCCTGCATCTTCCTTCAAGGGAATATAAACATCAAAGGCTGTCCCCTTTCCTGGTTCGCTGTACACCTTAATATCCCCGCCGCATCCCCTGACAATGCCGTGAACCACTGAAAGCCCTAACCCGGTGCCTTTTTCGCGTTCCTTGGTGGTAAAATAGGGATCAAAAATTTTTTCAATCACATCAGGCTGTATGCCGGTACCTGTATCTGAGACCGTGAGGTGCGCGTATTTTCCAGACGTCAGGCTCAAACCGGTAAGGGCCTCTTCTTCCAGATCTGCCTCAGACAGGGTTACAGATATGGTTCCATGGTCCGGGTCTATGGCATGAAAGGCATTTGTCATAAGATTCATCACGATCTGGTGCAGCTGTGTGGGATTTGCCAAAACAAAGCCTAAGTCCCCCTGTATATTTTTATGAATCTCTATATCGGTTGGAATGGTTGCCCTGCAGAGTTTTAACGCCTCTTTTAAAATGGATTGAAACTGGACAGGTATGGGCCTGTTGTCAGACTGCCGGCTGAAGGCAAGAATCTGCTTGACAAGTTCACTGCCTCTTCTTCCTGCCTTTAAAATTTCATGGGCGTTCATATATTCAGTACTGCCCTCAGAAAAATCCTCCGCCATCATTTCAGACAGCCCCACAATGGGAAATAAAATATTGTTAAAATCATGGGCAATACCACCGGCAAGGGAGCCGATGGCTTCCATTTTCTGGGCCTGGGTCAGTTTGTTTTCAAGGCGCTTTCTTTCCCTTTCATCCTTTTTACGCCAGGTGACATCCGCTGTTACCGTAGAAATAAAATCAATGCCGCCATTTTCATCTAAAACCGGCACAATGGTGGAATCCAGCCATATGTCATTTCCTTTACTATCTTTGGCCACTCCTTCCAGGGTGATGGTTTTACCCGTCTCTTTGACTTCCTTTAATTTTTTAATCATTTTATTTTGAAACGAATCTGGAAAAAAGGAAAACGGATAGGGTTTTCCATAAACTGTGGCATGGGGATCAATTCCCAGCATTTTAAACCCATTGGCACTCATGTACTGGAGATTGAAATCAAGATCCACAATTTTATGGCAAAGGGGGGAATGATCCAGCAGAGCCTGGGTTTTGGATTCTGTTTTTCTGAGCTTTTCTTCGGACTGTTTGAGATCGGTTATATCCATGCCGTGGGAAATCACACCGATAATGGCATCTTCTGTGTTTCGAAAGGGGGAATATTCCATGACCATCCAGCGGAGTCCTGCTTTTGGAAAATCCACTTCAACTTCATACTGAACAATTTCCCCGGCCATGCAACGGTCAAGTCTGGGCTTTATCTCCTGTTCAAAGGTGTGCTTATTGATAAAATCAAGTATTGGACGGTCCTTTATCTGTTCCGGGTCAATTCCGTAAATTTGAGAATACGCTTTGTTTGTCATGATGTAATGGTAATCACGGGAAACAATGGACATGGGCTGGGGAAGGGTCTGGATGATGTGATTTTTAAAATTGATCTCCTTTTCCATTTCAATTTTATGAAAAGCAAAAGACAGATCTTCAGTTACTTCATAAAACAGATCCCGTTCCTGAACACCATGGGCAAAGTGCAAAGGAACGGAAACTGAAAGGATGCCAAAAATATGATCTTTATGGGCCAGGCGGCGTGAAAAAGCAGCTCGTCCATGGTATTCCCGGGACAGCAGACAGTCTGAACACCGGGCAGCAGGGTCTAAAACAACCATAGTCTCATTTGAATCCAGGGCGCGCTGCATGCACAAAGGGAACACGCCCTGAACCAGTTGTTTTTGAAACGATTCAAACTCCCTGTCAAATCCAGATGATCCTGTACAGGTGACCTGATGTGTCTTGTCATCCACAAGGGCGATCCAGGCATTAAAATATCCCAAAGTACTGGTAAGCGCATCGCATGCCTTTTGGACAAGCTTTTTGGGATCATTTTCTTTTAAAACAAGTTGATTAACGTTATTAATGGCTTTTAATACATTGTTCAGATAGATTTCCCGCTTTTGGGCTTGCTTGAGGCTGCGTTCTGTCTCGGCTTTTTCAACAATTTCCCCGATCATTCTGGCAAAAACACCTAAAAGTTTTTTTGCATGGTGAATAATAAATGTCGGACGGGATTCATAGCGGCTGCCAATGGCCTTGAGCGCTTCTGCGTCAACACCGAACAAATCAGCCAGAGCCTTGATTTGATCATGATTCTTCGGGGGATCGCCGTAACCGATGTTAACAGCACCCACAACTCTTTGATTGACAAAAATCGGCTCTGCATACAGATGAATGCCCCCCACACAGGCAATATCTGTTGGTTTTCCTGTTTCTATGGCTTTTTTTGCAGAATCATTCCAGCAGTTTTCATGGCAGAGCCATTTTCCGCAGGACAAAGCTTTTTTGTTGTCACTGGTGCAGCACAGGTCACGGGAAGCGGCATCCATCTTCTGACACCATCCCGAGGAAAACATGCCAAATGCATAATCCCCGTTGGCTTCGTAAATAGCCACTGAGGTATCAAGGAGATCAATGGCATGTTCTCCAATCGTCTTAAGTGTTTCTTTCCCCACAGCGTCCATGATCAACCGGCAGCGGTTCAGCTGCGTCACATCACCATATGGGGGGCTATAGCTGCTGCTTCCTTTATCAGGAAAACAAAGGGGTTTATCTGTCAGTGATTTCATATCATAGTCCCTGTCAGAATCAAAAACCTGCATATCAATCCCTCATCTACAACACCATACCGGATAGAGAGAGACAGGTCAATTGCTTTCTATATTTAAAAAAAAGGAATCTTATCACTTGAGAATCAAGTATCAGAAAATCACACAAAAGACTTTGGTCTTAAAAATTTATGGCGGTGCAGTCAAGTCTGCACCGCCACAGTTTTATGACCTGGGGAGGGGAAACAGGAAGAACATTACCTCACAATTCCCACAGCAAAAATAAGGTTTCTGCGCTGAAATAAAAACCGGAGCCTGTCTCCCTTTTTGGTCCGGGATATCAGCTGGGCATATTGTTGAAGGTTTTCAACCCTGTGGTGATTCACCTCAAGTAAAAGATCGCCCCGTCTTATGCCGGAATCCCCTGCCTTGCTTTCCGGCTTGATGTCTGTTACCACAAGCCCTTTTGCTGAAGATGGATATCCATACTTTTCAGCATTGGATTGATCTATTTCTGTCAGCTGAAATCCCAGCTCATCATAGCCTTCATCTGTATACACAGCACCGGGTTCTGATTCACTCCGCTTGGCCAGTTTGACATACACGTTTTTTTCCCTGCCGTCTCTGATCAGGGTTACCTTAACCCTGCTTCCAGCACCGAAACCGGCAATAGCAGAGGTCAGATCCCTTGACATGCTCACTTTTTTCCCGTCAACCGCGGTTATAATATCCCCGGGCTTTATGCCTGCCTTGTCAGCAGGATTATCCTTGTACACCTTGGCCACCAGGACAGCGTCCTTTTCATCTATATTGTAGTATTCAGCCAGTTCCGGGGTAATGTCCTGAATGGCTACGCCCATCCATCCCCTGGTTACCTCGCCTGAATTTTTCAGCTGGGTTATAATCCCCTTGGCAAGGGAGGTGGGAATGGCAAACCCGATGCCCTGGCCGCTGGCAATAATGGCGGTATTGATCCCCATGACTTCACCCTGAAGATTTAACAGGGGACCGCCGCTGTTTCCCGGGTTAATGGAGGCATCTGTCTGGATAAAATCATCATAGGGGCCTGACCCTAAAATTCTGCCTTTGGCGCTGACGATCCCGGCAGTAACTGTCTGCTCCAGACCAAAGGGGCTGCCAATGGCCACCACCCAGGTTCCCACCTCAAGGGAATCTGAATCCCCGATTTCCAGCGGATCCAGATTCGCTGCATCAATTTTGATCAAGGCAAGATCGGTTGTGGCATCTGTACCAACAATTTCTGCATCATATTCTTTTTCATCAACCAGTTTGACCTTGATCTGATCAGCGTCTTCAATCACGTGGTTATTGGTGACAATATATCCGTCTCTGCTGATGATGAATCCTGATCCCAGACTTCTTTCCTTATGGTCCTGGGAAGGCCCCTGGCCCATAAAGTGTTCAAAAAAATCATTGAACATATCATTGTTGCCAAAGGGCTGACCAAAAAAATGGCGGTATACCCGGCCGCCTCTTTTGGAAATTTTTACGGTCCTGATATTGACCACTGATGATTTTGCTTTTTTTGCAATTTCACTGAAACTCTGGGGTATCATGTTGACCGGTTTTGCCTGTGAACTGGCGGGCTGAAACAAGAGAGCAGCGAAAAAAAGAAAAATAAAAACAGGTATTAAAGCTCGTATAAAATGTTTACGGGTGTGCATAATCAATCTCCTTTTACCGGCAGAACCGGTTTTTACATGGGTTAATCAATTCTATGGGTTAAATCTCAAAATACTCAGCCGGACAGTGCCTGGTCTGGACATGCCGGCCAGTGCCGTGCAGTCATCCATCAGCCCGGGTTTTTCAATACTGGATAAAGTATAATACAGAAACCTGACTTTTAAATGACCCCAACATTACAATTCGGTAATCATCCCCGGTGAATCCCTTTGGGTGCCCGGGTCAATTGACAGGTGTCATCCCTGTCAGAAAACAGTACAATTATAAACCGGCTGCCCTGCCCCGGGGTGCTGTCAACCATGATATCCCCGCCGTGCTCCCGGATCACTGCTCTGGCAAGGCTTAACCCCAGGCCTGTGCCGCTGCTGCCCCGTACCGGATCTATCCGGTAGAAGCGTTCAAAGATTTTTTCAAGATACTGGGGATCAATTCCCTGTCCGGTATCTTTAATCGTGATGTGAACCTGCCGGCGGTGTTTTACAGCCAGCTCAACCGTTACGTTTCCCCCTGCAGGGGTATATTTTAGTGCATTGTCAATGAGATTGGATACGGCCCGCTGTATCATTCTCCGGTCCGCCATGATGGTGCAGTTTTTTTCAATTGTATATTGAAAATCGATTTTTCTATCCTGGGCAACCGGGAGAAAGAGTTCACAGGCGCTGGACACCAGGGCTGTAAGATCAGTCTGTTCAATGAAAAACTCCCCTTCTCCAGCATCGGTTCTGGATATGACCAGCATGGTGTTGATCATGTCAAGGAGGGTGTCGGCCTCTTCAATGGTGGAAGCTGCCATGGCTTTAAAATCTTCTCTGCCGCCCTTCTCCGTAAGGGTCACCTCTGCCAGTCCCCTTATCCGGGTGATGGGGCTTTTAAGATCGTGGGCAATATTATCGCTCATTTCCACGATGCTTTTGACCAGCTTTTCAATTCTGTCGAGCATTTTATTAAAGGTTTTTGCCAGGAAATCCAGATCATCCCCTGTACCGGATTCAGGCACCCGGGCGGACAGGGTCTGACCGGAAATCCGCTCAGCCGTTTCAGTAATTTCTGCTACGCCGGACAGGGCCTTTACTGACATAAACCAGCCGGACACTGCAGACAGAAACACAACAATGGTCATGGTAAACACAAACACCTTTTTAAAGGCAGCTTTGAAATGATCATAGGAATCCATGGAAAGGCCCGTCTGGAGGAGCAGTCCCGGGCCGGCACGGTGGTAGAGCACCCTGACCTTTTGATGGTCAGGCAAAATAGAAACGGTTTCAAATATATTCTTTTGCCCTTTTACAAGCTGATCCACGGCGCCCTTTGCCACTTCGATCTTCTGCCAATAGGCCATGTGGGATGAGGCAAACACCTCTCCGCTGGGGTAAAGCAGCCTGAAAAAAACTTTTTTTTCTCCAGCGGCCCGGGCTTCCATCACCGCCAGGTGCTTGACACCGGCAATGCCCTTAACGGAAAGAACTGCAGAAAAACGCCCGGCCTTATCCTTAAGGTCCTGATCAATACGATTGAGAATTGTCTGGGATACCAGAACATAAAAAAAAACAAAGGCAATGCATGAGGAAAGGATGAAAATACCCGCATACAGCAGGGTCAGCCTGAAGGCAAGAGAGCGGAAAACACTCAAAATCAGGCCCCTTTCCTTAACACATACCCTGCCCCCCGGATGGTGTGGATCAATTTTGATTGAAAATGCTTGTCTACTTTGTCACGCAGCCGGCAGATCCGGGCTTCCACCACATTGGTCATGGGATCAAAATTATAATTCCACACATGCTCCATGATCATGGTTTTGGACACCACCCGCTCCTGGTTTCTCATGAGATACTCCAGCAGAGAAAATTCAAGGGGCTGAAGATCAATAATTTTACCGTCTCTTTTTACTTCACGTTTGAACAGGTCCAAGACAAGATCCCCGTAGGAAAGCGTTGAGGATTCAGTGGTCCCCGTGGCCCGCCGTATCAGGGCCTGGATTCTTGCCAGAAGCTCTGAAAAGGCAAAGGGCTTGGTCAGATAGTCATCTGCTCCGGCCTCAAGGCCCCTGACCCGGTCCGACACCCTGTCCTTTGCACTGAGAATAATCACCGGTGTATTGATGTTCTCTGCTCTGATCTGCTTTATCAGATCAATGCCGTCCACTCTGGGCAGCATAATGTCCACGATCATGACATCATAGCGCTCATACAGGGCAAGGCTTAACCCTTCTTCTCCGTCTGCTGCCCTGTCAGCCGCAAACCCTGCGGACATCAGCCCTTTTAAAACAAAATCAACAATTTTATCGTCATCTTCAACAAAAAGGATTTTCATCTGTTTATTCGTCCCAAATATTCATTCTTCAATGATCAGTTTTTTTATCGGCTGTTTCATATAAACCCACATGTGCTGACGGACACAACGAAGCTTGAAAGCTTTTAGCTGTTAGCCTTTCGACTGCTTACATGAGCGGAGGATAAAACCCCGAATCGGCTGCCGGCGCACTACGACTTTCATATAAAACGACCATGCCCTGACAGGCACAACACATCATGAAAACCGTCTGCCGTCACAGGCTTAACACTTAACACTTAACACTGAATTTAATGCATAGTCCTGCTCTTATTTCAATGACAGGATCACAGAACCTGAATCAATTGCATTTTTCTGTTTTCTGATTTCCTGATCTTCAGCTTCCACAATAAAAATCCGCCCAGGGGCTACAGCCCCGTCGGCAAGCAAAGCTTTTTTAACTGCAAAGGCCCGGGCACTGGCAAGGTGGGAAAGGTCGTCCGTTGTTACTACAATTTCCTCTTTTATGGCCTGGACCATTTGCTTTTGTGAAATACCCTGCACATCCTTTTCCTGTTTATTTTCACTATCCGCGTCTGACGATTTTTTATCTTCACTGCCCGCGGCCGTGTTTTCCGATGCTTTTTCTGCTGTCAGGGCATCTGCCTTTTGGGTTTTTTCAAAGGCTTTTTTAATAAACAGGGTATATTCCTCATCAGTCAGCTGTATAGTTTCCATTAACACTTCAGCATCTCCCTTTTCTGCCAGGGCTTTGATTTTTTCAGATTTCAACCTCTTTTCAAAGGCAGAATGAACAAGGGCAGCTCTGTCCTGATCACTGTCAATATATCCCCTTATTTCCAGGTTCAGTTCAGGCCGCTGGGACAGGGCTTTTTTAAGGGTTTCAATTTTTTTAAATCCACTGGCAGGTATCTGTGAAGACCCGGGGTCAAAGGAAATAATATTCAAGTCCTCCCCGCCTCCGAACATTGAACTGAGCAGGGTAAAAGGAGATGTTGCCGCCTTGATCAACAGATTTTTAATCGTGGACAGGACAATCCCAGCCACACTGAATTCAGGATCATCCAGGTTTCCCCTTACTGGAATATTTAATACAATTCTTCCCTTTGGGTCCTTGAGCAGAGCAACGGCAAGCTTTACCGGCGCATTGACGGCATCACTGCTGTCAACCTTTTCTCCAAAGGAAAACTGGTCCAGAAAAAGATCATTTTTTGCCTCAAGGGTATGATTTTTTATAAAATAATCTAAATCAAGGGTTATCTTTCCCTTTTGAATTTTGTAACCGGCATACTTACCCGCATAGGGGGTTAAATACCCAAGATCCATATTGGAACAGGACACAGTCATATCACAGAACAAATCTGTCTGCAGGGGGTTGATCTTTCCTTTAACCTGAACCGGTGTGCTGGTGTTTACCAGGGCGGAAAGATTAAAGTCCGGCGTGATCTTTTTATGGGAACTCAGCTCTTTTATCTCAAGGTCAATATCAGTAAGCCGGGTTTTAAAATGGGGCGTTATGGATCTGTCTTCAAAAACAAAACTTCCTTTTTGAATGACAATTTTATTGATATCAATGGGAAACAACTGCTCACCGGGTTTTTTCCCGGCAGGGGGCGGCTCTGTTTCTTTGCTGGGTTCAGCTGAACTTTTTACAAGCCGGCTGAAATTTATCTGCCCGTCAGCATAAATGGCAAGATTTGACACGGGTTTATTCAGCGCAATTGTATTGACGGCGGTTTTAAGGGGAAACAGATCCACTTCAATTCCTTTAAGATCCAGGGTGTCAAATTTAACAATTTCTTCTGTTCTGTGACTTTCAAGGCAGAGAAATTCAGACAGGGAAACATCCCCTGAAAAAGAAGCATTCACAGGTTGTCCTTCAGATTCACTCACGGCAATATTGACAGCGGCATTCAGGCTGCCCCTGGACAGGATGACATTGGCATACTGAGCAATAAAAGGCTGATATTTAAACAGTTCAAGGTTGTCAATCACAAGCTTGAGATCAGCCTTCACAGGGGTTATCCCTGCCCTGCCGGTTACCTGAATGGTGCAGTTTTTGTTCAGTACAAGACCCAGCTGGATATCTGTGGTTTCACCGGAACCGGTGGATATCCCTCTGGCATTGAAATTAATGTCCCCGGCCTGTATATTTCCTTTTCCCATGGAGACAAGGTCCTGTGCGGACACATCCCCGCCCTGCAGAGACACTTCCCTGACACTGACATTCCACGGCAGGGTATCATTTGTTTCCGCTTTTGTATCTGCTTTTCCTTGTCCAGCCGGGCCACTGCCTGAGGGAGTGTTGGATGTTTCCGGCACAGGGGCCTGAGGGGTGAAAGCCTGAAAATTGAAACACTGATCCTTGAGCCGGAAAACAGCCAGGCTGGAATTGTGAAACTTTATGGTTTCAACATTAATCGTTTTTGTTTGTGATTCAATGCCCAGATTTTCAAGGGCAAAACTCTCAAGGGAAAACAATGGTCTGACATTGCCATCTTCCTTCAAGGTAACAAGACTGTTTTTCACATCAATTCTTTTGCAGTTCAGGGTAAAATCCAGCGGCTGTGGATTGTCATCTGCCTGCGGTTTTTCCACGTCTGTTTCGGCCTGAAGTGTGCCTGCTGATGTTTCAGCCTGATCTGGGGCGTTCTCTTTTTGCGCATGATATGTACCTGCTGTTTTTTCGGCCTGATTCCTGTCTGTTGTCTGTTCTGGCTGATTCACGTCTTTTGTCTGTTCGACCTGACTGGTTTCAGGCATCAGCGTATAAATATTCAAGGGCTGAGACGGGTTTTTGACAAGAGACACAACCGGAGAGCCAATCATTATACTTTTAATATTAACCTTTTTTTCAAGCACCGGGCTCGGGCCTAAAAGAAAAGACAGCCTGTCCATTTTAAACACAGCATCCTGATTTATGTCAAAAATTTCAAGGTCATACAGGTCAATGTTCCCTGACAGAGAAAGAGCCGGCAGAGCTGTCTGATCCGGGTGCCGTTTAAAATCAAGGCTGCATGACAAATCAAGGATGCCGTTTTCCAGGGTAAAATTAGGTTTAAACGGAAGATATTCAAAATAATCGGTTAAATCGATTTTTTTTATGGATAAATCCATGACGCTGGAAAGAGACGGGATAAAGGGTTTGGTCTTTCCATTCAGGGCCAGGGGAGAGCCATTGACCTTTAATGAAAATTCAGGGGTAACAAATATGTCGGTACGGGTTACAAAATTTGAAATTTCCGGTATGCCGAGGTGTATATCTGTTAAGGAATGCATCTTGTCTGCAGGAATATCGTGAAACCTTACCTTTCCGTGGGTTAAAACAATATTTGAAACTGAAAAAAAAGCAGGTTGTGTGTCAGCTTCTTTTTCCTGTTCTTCCTTGTCTTTTTTTTCAGGGTCTTGATTGAGAAGGTCGCTGAAATTGTAAATATCCTCGGTTTGACGGACAAGATTCAAATAAAAACCGTCAACAGCCACCTCACTGATGATCGGGCAGAATTTAAGAATGGAAGCGGCCCTTATATTCACCCTGGCATGATCAATGGAAAAGAAATCTGTATTCTGATTTTTCTCCTTGATGGTCACCCCCTGCACGGCAAGAAAAAGGGAATAAGGATTAAAAGACACCTTTGTGATGGACACCTCTCTTTGAAGCACCTTTGACAATTGATCTACCGAAACCTTGTGCAGAATTGCAGGCAGAATAAAAAATCCAGACACCGTATAAAAAACAATGAACACGGCCAGCCAGATACCTGTCTTTACCAGCCGGTTCAACTGCCTGTATTTGGAAAATATTTTCATGGGGCCTCCTCTCTGGGATGTTTTCTTTACATTAAACCAGATTTGACATATAATCACATTAATTTGATTTAACATCACTATAGCATTTTAAGCATGACATATTAACCCGAAAAAATAAAAAATATATACCCAATGGTAGGAATAACACCCATGATGCGCAGCATCACAACGAAAAATGAAACAGCTGGGGGCCTTATTCGGCCTTTCCATAAAAATTTGATAATCGTTTCTTAGCTGTTAGCTGACGGCTGATGGCTTTGGATTGTGACTCACAGACGTATAGTCAAAACTAAGGACATTCTATGAAATACTACTGGTGGCCCCTGCAGCTTGTTCTTACCCTGGTATCGGCTTTTTTCCTGTTTTTTGGAATTGATCTGTTACGCGGCGCCTATGGCCTGAACAACCCGTTCAACTTTATCATGACCTTTTTTGCGGCATCTTTGATGATCCTGATAAGCCTTACCCTCATGGCAGGGTTTATTGTAAAAATGGTCCGTGTGTACAAAAAAATCGAAACCCAAAAGACAAATAAATCATAACGCCCATGACCCTTCTCTGCAGCTATAAATCCATACACAAATCATTTGGCGAAACACCTCTGTTTACCGGGCTTGATATCAATATACAAAAGGATGAACGCCTCGGCCTTATCGGCGGCAACGGCAGCGGAAAATCAACGCTTTTAAAACTTCTCGCCGATTTGGAACCCCCTGAAGCCGGGGAAAGATTCCTGCAAAACCTGGCCAGGGTGGTGTACCTGCCCCAGGAAGATGTGCTTGACCCTGAAAAAACCATATCAGAAATCCTTTTTCAGGCCCTTTCATCAACAGACATGGAAGAACAGACCCAGTACAGGACAGTTAAGCAGTTAACAGGAACTGCCGGGTTTTTAAGTGACACCCAGAAATGCGGTGAACTTTCCGGGGGATGGCGGAAAAAACTGGCCATTATCAGGGCACTTGCCCAGGCACCGGATCTGCTTCTCCTTGATGAACCCACAAACCACCTTGACATCAATGGACGGATCTGGCTTGAAACCCTGTTGAAAAGATCGGACTTTGCTTTTGTGGTGGTCAGTCACGACCGCTGTTTTCTTGAAAATACAGCCCACCGGATCATGGAAATCGGCCAGTGCTTTCCCCAGGGGGTGCTCAGTGTTACCGGGAGTTACCTTAAATTCAGAAAACACAGGGAAAAAATATTAGAAGAACAGCAGAAACAGGAACAGAGTCTTGCCAACAAAGTGAGGCGGGAGAACGAATGGCTGAGCAGAGGCCCCAAAGCAAGAGCCACCAAGGCCAGGTACCGTATTGATCAGGCTGAAAAATTAAAGGATGACCTGTCCTCGCTGAAAAACAGAAACCAGCAGACTCAAAAAGTGGATATCCGCTTTAATGCCTCCTCCCGAAAAACCAAAAAACTTCTGGTCTGTAAACATGTGGGAAAATCCATGGGCGGGCGACCCCTTTTCAAGGATATCAATATTGAACTGACACCGGGAATCACCCTGGGGCTTATGGGAGAAAACGGCAGCGGCAAAACCACTTTTATGAAAATTCTCAACCATGAGATCCAGCCCGACACCGGAAAAATAAAAATGGCCGACCAGCTCAAGGTTGCCGTGTTTGACCAGAACCGGGAAAGCCTTGACCCTGATATTACCCTGAAAGAGGCATTAAGCCCCACCAACAGTGATGCTGTGGTCTACCAGGGCAAAAGCATCCACATTGTCACCTGGGCAAAAAAATTTCTCTTTACGCCTGATCAGCTTGTCCAGCCGGTCAGGCAGTTGTCAGGGGGAGAAAAGGCAAGAATTTTGATTGCCGATCTCATGCTCAAACCGGCAGATGTGCTTCTCCTTGACGAACCCACCAATGATCTTGATATTCCCTCCCTTGAAGTTCTTGAGCAGAGCATCCTGGAATTCCCCGGCGCTGTGGTCCTTGTTTCCCACGACCGGTTTCTTCTCAACAATGTTACCCATTCCATTCTTTACCTGGATGGCCAGGGGAATGCAGATATCTTTGCAGATTATACCCAGTGCCTGTCCCGGAAAAAGGAAATCCAAAAAAAACAGCAGCCAGTCAAAAAGGACCCACCAGCAAAGAAAAAAAACGCCCCGCCTGTTTTTTCCTTTAATGATAAATTTGAACTGGAAAATATTGAGGAAAAAATCCTGTCAGCAGAAACAATCGCTGCAAAAATTGAATCCAAAACAAAAGATTCTGACCTTG
The DNA here is from genome assembly GCA_046482845.1 of Desulfobacteraceae bacterium. GTDB lineage: Bacteria > Desulfobacterota > Desulfobacteria > Desulfobacterales > Desulfobacteraceae > DATFJZ01. The sequence goes on from JAWOEJ010000065.1 coordinate 15,297, forward strand.
TCAATCATCCTGAAAAAATGAACCTGCTTTACACTGACCTTACCCGTGCCCAGGAAAAAATTGACCGGTTATATGCCAGATGGGAGGAGCTGGAGGCTCTGAAAGCCGCAGCAACAAGAACTTCTCATTGAGGCTGAATGCCCATTGTGTTTGAACTTAAATAGTGTTTGAACGAAAACGCACCCATCTGCTGCGTAGCTGCAAAAGTTTCAAATCCTCATGCGTATCCTCAAACGGGCAGGTTGCTTCGGTCTGCGCAAAAAAGATCCTGTCTCTCTATTTGTTTCCCGGCACATTGACCCAGTTGTTGTAACTGCCAAAGGTATTCATGCAGTTTCGGCTGCATCCAGGATCTATCTGCCATTTTCCATCTACAATATACTTGTATTCATAGGTCCCCGGTTTGAGGACCAGGGTTTTTTCCCATATGCCTCCGGAATTTTGTTTCATTCGGTGCTTTTTACCGTTCCACCGGTTGAAATCACCGGCAAGGAGCACTTCCCCGGCATCTGGCAGGTTGAATGAAAACTGGGTTCTTTTCCGTTTTGTTTTTTTGCCTGATTTTTTTTTAATCATTTTAATACTCCTTAAAGAATCAATGCATTATCAATGCATTAAGGGATCTTCCAAAAAATAATCCACGCATATTATTTTCTTCCAGATCCCAAAGATCAATGACTTGCGGCAGGTTTTAAGTATTAAATCATATTTTTAATGAATAAAACAAGGTAAATTTTTTTTGAGAGCCTGATTTTTTTGTATGCAGCGTCAGCAGTGATCAGGACAGATTAACAAACCGGTTGGCAAACTCCAAAAATCCTTTTTGAGCATCCTGAACATACATGCAGTTTACAGCCAGAGGCGTATGGACAATGGATTTCCAGGCCTTGATGGGCAATGCCTGCCTGCGGGTAAAAATGGCGGTTTTTACCTGGAAATTGATATCCCCGACAACCGGCTGAAAATACACAAATCCGTTCTTAACCGCCAGAGGCAGATGAATCCCGTGATTTTTAACGGTTTCCCACGCCATATACGGGTTGGGATAATAGTTGATATTTTTATTGATAAACTGAATCTCATGGGGGTTAATTCCATTGAGCTGAAAGCTTTCAATGATGACATCCCTTTCAAGGACAGGATCATAGGCTGCCATTCCGCCCTTTTGAGGATTTTCCGGATTATTGGGAAGTACTTCCATGACCATATGGTATCCTTCACTTCCCTTTTTAATTGCCAGGGCAATGGCCTCATAATCCAGAGACCTGTTGAGGTAATCAAGATCTTCTATATTATAAGTTACTTTTACTTCCATTTTATCAAGGATTCTGCCGAATTTGTGATGGCTGATATAACTGCGCCATTTTTTTCCATTAATACGGAATATCTCATGGGTCATGGTCTGCTGGATGGCGATTTGCCCGTGGTTGTGAAGCCGTCTGGGTGCGCTGTAATCATAAAACACCTTATTGTCTTTCAAGTTTATCCCATGATAAGACCTCTGAACCATGAAATATACATTTTCCCGGCTGAACCCGTAAAATCTGTGCTTGATAAATTCATCAATGATAATATCAGCAGTGGCTTCATTCAGAACAATCAGCATTTTCTGCTTTGAAAGCACCTCTTCCGGATCATACCCCAGTAATTTTGCCCTGCGGCCGGCCGCGGCGCTGAACG
>JAWOEJ010000102.1:0-6336 GCA_046482845.1 Desulfobacteraceae bacterium
GGCAGAGGAATAAAACTGGTGCCCGGCATGGTGTTTACCATAGAACCCATGATCAATTTCGGCAAAAAAGAACTTCATGTCCTTGATGACAACTGGACGGCAGTGACCAATGACAATTCCCTGTCCGCTCAGTTTGAGCAGACCATACGGGTAACCGAAACCGGCTATGAAAGCCTTACCCCCTTTGAGCTGTAACCCTGATATATTAATACTCGATCATCAAGTTTTTTGAATACCGCCGCCCTCAGCGGTTGCCTGTCAGGAACGAGAACGACGGAGGACTTTTTCCCTGCCAGGCTAAAAATCAGCGACCTGCGGCCACTGGTCCTCAAACAGCTTGATTTTCTTAACGCCTGGCAGGGAAAAAGTCTGATCTCCTTAGGTTCTCAATGTTCCTGACAGGCAACCGCTGAGGGCTCTTAATCGTCCCTTCCATAAAAACTTGATGGTCGAGTAAAAATGAAATATTAAGTATAAATAATTCCTTGACATCCTGAATATCAGAGTAGTATGTAAATCCTGCAGAAAAAGGCTCTGTAATTGGGCGTATTTCTTATTGGTTCAAACCTGGCAGGGACAGGAAAGTGTTTGTGTATTTGAAGATTGAACCCTGTGTATATCCAGTAAAGCCTTCAGGTAGGGCCTTCAGAAAAATGCCTGAATTTTAAAATTCAATAAAAGGGTAGAAGGAGGCTTGGTTTATGGGATCACTATTGATTATGTTGGTTGCCTTTGCAGGTTATATTATCATGTATAATCTCTACGGCAGGTTTATCGGTGAAAAAATTTTTAAATTATCCGGTACTGCAATAACACCCTCCCAGGAACTCGAGGATGGGGTGGATTATGTGCCCACCAAAAAAGAGGTGATTTTCGGCCATCATTTTACCTCCATTGCAGGAACAGGACCCATTGTCGGACCGGCGGTTGCAGTGATATGGGGATGGGTGCCCGCTCTGATATGGATTTTTGCAGGCAGTATTTTCATGGGCGCTGTGCATGATTTTGGTGCCCTGATTATTTCCATGCGCAACCAGGGAAAGTCCATTGCCGACTATACAGCAAAATACGTGAACAACCGCACCCGGGTTCTTTTTTTCCTCCTTGTTTTTCTGGAACTGTGGATTGTCATTGCCATTTTCGGTCTGGTGATTGCTGTTGTCTTTGCCATTTATCCGGCATCGGTTCTGCCAGTCTGGTTTGAAGTTGCTATTGCCGTATACCTGGGCCATCTGATTTACAAAAAAGGCAAAAGTATCGTTACCTGGTCCATCCTTGCCGTTGTTGCCATGTACATTACCGTTGCCATTGGTGCCTACCTCCCCATGAAAATGCCGGCCATTGCCGGTATTCCTGCAACTGGGGTATGGACGATTATTCTGCTTATTTATGCGTTTATTGCGTCTACCCTTCCGGTTACCACGCTTCTGCAGCCCAGGGATTTTATCAATTCCCATCAACTGGTGGTTGCCATGGCGCTTCTTGTTTTAGGTGTCTTTGCCTCGGCATTCTGGGGAAATCTTGAAATTGTGGCCCCGGCTGTCCAGACCACACCGGCCCAGGCGCCTCCCATGTGGCCCTTCCTTTTTATTACCATTGCCTGCGGGGCCATATCAGGATTTCATGCCCTGGTGTCCTCGGGCACCTCATCCAAACAGGTCAGGGTGGAGACAGATTCCCTGTTTGTTGGATACGGGTCCATGCTCATGGAGGGCAGTCTTGCCACCCTGGTTATTATTGCTGTAGCAGCGGGTATCGGCATGGGGTACACGACCCAATCGGGTGAAGTGCTGACCGGGGTGCCTGCCTGGACCACCCATTACTCGTCCTGGACAGCAGCTGCCGGTCTGGGGTCAAAAATCGGCGCCTTTGTCAACGGGTCTGCCAATATGATTGCATCCACCGGACTTTCCGTAAAAATAGCCATTGTAGTCATGGGTGTGTTTGTTGCCTCCTTTGCTGGAACAACCCTTGATACCGCCACAAGGATTCAGCGGTATATCGTGGCTGAAATTTTCGGCAATATAAAGATGAATTTTTTAACTGGAAAGTATATAGCCACTTTTATAGCAGTTTTTACTGCTCTGGTACTTGCCTTTGCCACCGGTGCAGGGGGGAAGGGCGCTTTAAAGCTCTGGCCCCTTTTTGGTGCTGTGAACCAGACCCTGGCCGCCCTGGCCCTTATTATCATTACAGTGTATTTAAAGGGGAAGGGGGGTATAAAATGGATAATTTCAGGAATTCCGGCTGTACTGATGGCTTTTATGACCATATGGGCCCTTATCCTGAACCAGACAAAATTTGGAACCGATCATAATCTACTGCTCCAGGTTATTAATGCCATTATTCTTTTTATTGCTGTATGGATTGTAATTGAGGGCGTTATTAAATTTTTCTCCATAGAGGATGAACTCAAAGCCACTCAATGATAAAGGACTTGAAAAAAAGATATTTTATGCTTTTAAGCCCGGCTCTGCTGGGCTTTTTCCTCACTGGCACGGCAAAGGAGTCTGGATGGATGTCCCCGTGCCCTTTTGGCCGGAGCCTGTTTTTTTCTAAACTGCTTTTTGTTCTGGCTGCACTGACCGCAATGGCAGGTCCTGTACTTGTCAGGACTGTGTTTGCCCATGGCGTGAGAAATAACAAACAGGTAGACCCTGAAGTTTTTTTAAAATTTGAGATGCGCCTGCTCTATATTGTACTGACTACGCCCTGGTTTGCTCTTGCTGCCTACTGGTGTGACTTTGAGAAATTTCATACAGCCGGAATTGCTTTAATGGCGCTTTATGCAGTTTACTATTACTATCCCTCTGAAAAAAGGATTAATTTTGATAAGCGGATTTTCCGTGTAAAATAGATGTTATATGAAAGCCATCAGCCGTCAGCCGTCAGCCATCAGTACTCAGCTAAAAGCTAACAGCTAAAAGCTAACAGCTAACAGCTAAAAGCTAACAGCTAAAAGATTTCATATTTTGGTGTGTCCACCAGGATATGGGGGGGATATGAAAACAATCTTAGGAAAATTCTGGGAATTTCTGGTTTCCATGTGGCAGACCGCTGATCAGGTGGCCAGAGACAAAGCCGTGTCTGCCATTGAACCGGAACTTGAAGAGCTTGAACATATTTTCACTTTGCTGGTTCAGGGGGCTTTTGCCGGCATACCCTCGCCTCCCATGCAGATTTCCCTGGATCTTCTCCCTTATATGGAAAAGGATATCATGCTTATGACTGAAAAGATTGATACGGCAAATGAGCCGATTTCCCACCTGTTTTCCATTTTTGATATATCATGAAAACACCAAAGGTTTTGTTCTTTACAGGTAAAGGCGGGACAGGCAAATCCACCATTTCAGCCCTTGCCGGGTTAACCCTGTCTTTGGAGGGCAGCCGCGTCATGGTGATTTCTCTGGATTCAGCCCATAATCTGTCAGACATTTTTAAAATCAAACTTTCCCACACCCCGATGAAAATTACCACGACTCTGTTTGCCAGAGAAGTGGATCAGAACCGCATCATTAAATCCTATCTGAAAAACACAAGGGATGCCTTAAAACGGACATACGCCTATCTGTCTGCATTTAACCTTGATCATTACTTTGATATTTTAAAGCACTCGCCGGGTTTGGAAGAGTACGCCCTGATCATGGCATTTCAATCTGCCCTTGAAAAATTTTCTGATTTTGATTATTTAATCTTTGACATGCCTCCCACGGCATTATCCCTGAAGTTTTTCAATCTCCCGTTTTTGTCGGGAAAATGGATAGAGCACCTTAAAACACTGCGCCAGGAGATCAATGAAAAGAAAAAAATTGTTTCCCGGATAAAATTTGCCGGGAAAGCATATACAAAGGATAAGATCCTGGTCAGAATTGAGGAGATGAAGGCCGGTTATGAGAGGATTGAAGCATTTTTCAAGGATCATTCAAAAACCAGTGTTTTTGTGGTTTTAAACAACAATCCCCTGGCTGCAGCTGAATCCGCTAAAATTCTTAATGATCTTGAACAGAAAGAGATTTTTGTTAAAAAGCTCATCTGGAACAGGGTCAGCCCCCAGGTATCAGACCCAGTGCCCTCTGAATCAGTGACATCAGCATCGGCTGCATCAGCCCGGGAGACATTAGACCGGGAGACATCAGGCCAGGAGACATCAGCTCCAATGGCATCCTCTATTGATCTTTCGTATTTTCCAGACTATGTTGAAAATTTGTATTTTCCCGAAGCTGTTGAAGATCTTTTCGGAATCAGGGCATTAGGTGACTATATAGAATCCGGCGGCCTGACAGCCGGGCAATTTCAGGCTGACGGATGATCTGGATTTGTACTGCCTGGAAACAGAGAAATAATGGGCAGGGTGATCAGCGGGACAAAAGCTGTGTAGAAAAGAACGGTTTCAATGGAGAAAATATCAGCCAGTCGGCCCACCACAGGGGAGACAGCCCCGCCAAGACCATAGGCCAGGCCCATCATAAAACTTGACACCATGGATCTGCCTTTGGGGGCGAGATTCTGGGCCATTACCACCCCAAGGGGCATTGTGGCCATGACAAAAAATCCAGCAAGAAAAGAACCGGCAAAGGCGAAATTCCCAGGCAGATAAAGATAGAGAAGAAGGGCCGGGGTCATCAGGGTATGGGTAAGGTAGAATATTTTTTTAAATCCTGTCCGGTCTGCCATAAGCCCTGCTGTTAAACCGCTTAATGTGCCGGCTATGATAAACAGGGCCACAATAAATCCCACCGAAACCAGGGGGTATCCTGAGTTGGCAAGATAAATCGGCATAAAGGTCATAAAAGACTGGCCTGTGACGGCGCGCAGCACCATGACTACCCATATCAGCGCAATGGGCTTCCATACATCCCCCAGGGTTTCTTTGATTGATCCGATAAATCCTTTGTTTTTAAACCCTTCACTCACAGGCGGGGGAACAATCTTTATGCAGACTAGGAGGAAGACAACGCCTATTCCCATGGTATAGGGCATATTTTCAAGCCCAAACCTGGCAACAAACCATGTGATAAAAACAGGACCAATGCCAAAGGCCAGGGTGCCGCCTGTGTTGAATATGGATATGCAGAAACTGGTTTTTAACCCGCTGTACAATGGAATCATACCGGTTACAGAGGGATGGAACATGGAAGAGCCAATGGAGCCGATGGCCAGTACAATAATGAGCAGATAAAAATTAGGGGCAATCCCTGATAAGGGGATGAAAAAAATGGTGAAAAAAAGTCCTCCAAGAATAAAAAGCCGGGTCTGATACCGGTCAGCAAGATATCCTACCACGGGCTGGACAATAAAGGAGAGCAGCCTGATAATCCCTGTTAGAATACCCACCTGGGCCATTGAAAGGGACAGCTTCTCTGTAAAAACCGGGAGAAGCGGGCCTGTAAAGGAGGAATAAAAATCTCCGGTGAAATGAACAAGGGTAAGTGCAAATATAATTTTTGAGTTCAACTGGTTTGAATAGGTCATGGGAAAGGTTTAATACAAAAGTTCTGGCTTTAAATCAAGTAAAACTTTTTTTGGCTTGTTATAGATCATAGCAGGTGAATTGATACGTTCTTACCCGTATATATATAATGTGGTATCAAGCCATGTGCGAGGAACTATAGTCAGGCTGGCTGGCTATTATTTCTGCCCGGGGAGTTTTGTCTTTTTCATATCTGACCAGGGCGCCGCTGTGTTTTTTTGTCATGGCACAGTTGACCACCAGGGTCTGATGGATACGCTCAATACCGGAATGTTCATGGATATGGCCGCACAGGAGCAGTGCCGGGCAGTTCTGGGTGATGAAATGTTTTAAATTAAGACTTCCTGCATGACATTTTTTTCCCACTTTGTCCAGAACACCCCGGCAGGGGGGATGGGCAACCACAATGGTGTCTTTTGTGACCAGTTTTTTCAGTTTTTCAAGTTCTCTTTTTTCATTAAGGCAGATAATGGAATAAAAGGGCAGGGGAATTGTTCCGCTGATGCCGGTAAAACAAATTTTTTGAAAACAGATCTGTTTTCTGTCCAGATTTTGTATATTGGCATGTTTGTCAGCTGCTCTGTCAAGTTTTTTCAGATCAGTGTTGCCCCTTATATAGAGGATCGGCAGACCTGTTGTGCTCAGGCGATCAAGTATGGGGTCAGCGCGGCAGAAACTGGTTATATCTCCAGCAATAACAAGGACATCAGGTTTATAGTGTTGAATACAGGCCTGGATGCTGTCTATTTTTTCATCTTTTCCGTGAATGTCAGCCACTGCGTAGATCAGCATATTGTTTTCCTTAATTTAAGTGTTTGTTATTTTTGTTTTTCTGTATCTGAAAGGCCTGATCCCTCATTGTTTAT
>JAWOEJ010000156.1:0-10528 GCA_046482845.1 Desulfobacteraceae bacterium
AGTATTGCCTTTGAGTGGGGCTTGGGGTTGGCCCAAGCTGGTTGTTGAGGCCGAGACTCATTTTCGCCTCAATTGAAAAACGGAAGAAAGGGAAGTAATGATGCCATCCGGCGCCCACCTCGGCATAAAAGCCCTCGTTGGTGAGTTTCACCAAATCTTCCTTTCCCGTGCGGGAAATGTCCTGGCGAAAAGCGCCACCAAATACAACATACGGACGATCGTTGTTTATTCTCCGGGCTTTATATTTTATCAGTAACGGAAAATCGAGAAAGGTGGATTTGATGGAATAATACTGAAGCGGCTGGTGGTAATCGATATCCCAAACGTCAATATTGTAAACGAGCTGCCTTTCGCCGAATGATAAACCGGGTAGAAAACGCAGGTTTAAATCGCGTGAAAGCCGCAAGCTGGAAACAATTCCCACAGTAAAGCCGGGGATAAGTTCCGCCACATCGGCCCGGACATAATCGCCATCCGTAATCTGCTTTTTATCGAGTTGCCAATTGACAGGTTCAAAGTCGGGATTTGCTCCAATTGGATTGTAATGCACCACGCCAAAGTCGAGGGCATTTAATCCCAATGAAAAACCGAAATGAATCAGCTTATCGTCGAAGGTCGTCAAGTGGTTCACCTTCTGTTTCTGGGCTGATACACTCAGCACGGCGCCCAGCAATAATATGGCAATAAAAATTTTCTTCACCTGGCTTTGTTCAATCTGTTTAACTTCCAAACCCAAGGGAAACATTCTGGTACAGCAGCAGATCAAAATTGATGTGGAACTCATAGCAGGGATTGTAAATGACCCGCAGTTTGGTCCCTGTGTCATGCTTGGAATAGGCGGCATCATGGCTGAAATCCTTGATGATGCCCTTTTCAGGGTAGCACCGATAACCCTGGAACAGGGCATTGAAATGATAAACAAACTGAAAAATCAGAAACTTTTAAACGGATTCAGGGGTGCGGCTAAGGCTGACAGGGAAAAAATAGCTGACATTCTTGTTAAAATCGGCAGAATGGGATATGATCATCCAGAAATCAGAGAGATCGACATCAATCCTCTGGTAATAAGCAGAGGGACCCCAATAGCTGTGGACGCCTCTATAATCAGAGAAAAAAACAAATAACACCCAGGGAGACAATGCATGTCAGAAATTAATGCTGTAATGGAAACCAACAAAGGAACAATCAAACTCAAACTTTTTGCAGAAAAAGCACCTGTAACCACTGCCAGTTTTGTAAATCTCATCAACCGGGGGTATTACAACGGCCTGAAATTCCACAGGGTGATCCCTGATTTCATGATCCAGGGCGGATGCCCTGACGGCAACGGCATGGGCGGACCCGGATACGAATTTGAAGATGAATTTGACAAAGAACTGAGGCACAACAAACCCGGCATTCTTTCCATGGCCAACGCCGGGCCTAAAACAAACGGCAGCCAGTTCTTTATCACCCACGGCCCCACCCCCCATCTGGATGACCTCCATTCTGTTTTTGGAGAGGTGACATCTTCAGAAGATATGGATGTTGTTAATAAAATACAGCAGAACGACACCATAATAAAGGTAATCATTGAAGGGGATACCTCACAGCTGATTAAGGAACAGGAAAAACAAATAAACCAGTGGAACCAGAAAATTGATAAGAAGTTTCCAAATTTATCGAAAAAATAGAACTTTACAATATATTCAGAGCCATTTCCCACACCGGCATGGCCCTGAACCAAAGCCTTTCTGCCTGACGGCCATGTCAGGCAGGACGAACCAAAAAAGTCAAACACGCCACGCCCTTCTTTACCAAGCCCCCCTTACATAGATCCCCTGAACAAAACCGTCAAAAAATTTTCTGCCCTGTCAGAACTGAAAAAAGATTTTGTTGAACCCTGAAACTCGATGAACAAGTTTTAAACATATCAAAATACCTGTCATTTAAATTATCATGGAAAAATCATGAATAAAATTCAAAAAAAAAATTGTTGACATTATAAAAATTTTATTACTATAAAACAATTATTCGCAGCATTTCGCCTGAAATATTATTTCAATGTATATTCGAATTAGGATCAGGCTTTCCCAACTGGCAGTAAGGCCCTGCAAAAGTAAACCCCCTGTGTTCTTTTTTTTTATCACAGGCAAACGCCATGGCGGCGTGAATAACCAGCAGATTTAAATCACGGTATTAAGAATGTTAATCTTAACCATGTAAAATTAAGGAGAGTCAATTATGGCAAATCTGTACAACGAAGCTTTCAACCAATCTATTAATGATCCTGAAGCCTTCTGGGGGCCCATAGCTGAAGAATGCCACTGGTACAAAAAATGGGATAAAGTGCTTGACGACTCTAACAAGCCTTTTTATAAATGGTTTCCCGGCGGCGAGATGAACACATGCTACAATGCCCTTGATCTTCACGTTGAAGACGGAATCGGAGATAACGCCGCTTTAATCTATGACAGCCCGGTTACCGGCACCAAAAGAACATACACCTTTACTGAGCTTAGAGATCTGGTTGCAAAATTTGCCGGCGCTCTGGCAGCCAAAAATGTTAAAAAAGGAGACAGGGTCATCATCTATATGCCCATGATACCGGAAGCAGTCATTGCCATGCTGGCCTGCGCCCGTATCGGTGCGATTCATTCTGTTGTCTTTGGTGGATTTGCAGCCAATGAACTGGCGACCCGCATCAATGATGCCAAGCCCAAGGTCATTGTGTCTGCCTCATGCGGTATTGAAGTTGCCAGAGTCATCCCGTACAAACCCCTGCTTGACCAGGCCATTGAAATGGCGGATTCAAAACCGGATGCCTGCATCATTTTCCAGCGTCCCCAGGAAAAAGCAGAGCTTCAATCCGGCAGGGACTTTGACTTTGACGATGAACTGGCAAAAGCAGCTCCCCATGACTGTGTACCGGTCAAGGCAACAGATCCCCTTTACATTCTCTATACCTCGGGCACCACCGGGCAGCCCAAGGGAGTTGTCAGGGATAACGGCGGGCACATGGTTGCCCTGAAATGGTCCATGAAGGCCATTTACAATGTTGACAAAGGGGATGTTTACTGGGCAGCGTCAGACATTGGATGGGTCGTAGGCCATTCCTATATCGTGTACGCCCCGCTTTTCAGAGGATGCACATCCATCCTGTTTGAGGGAAAACCGGTTGGCACGCCCGACGCCGGTGTTTTCTGGCGGGTAATTTCCGAGCATAAGGTAAAATCACTGTTCACCGCCCCAACCGCATTCAGGGCCATAAAACGGGATGATCCCAGGGCTGAATTGTTAAAAGACTACGACATTTCATGCTTTAACATCCTCTTTCTTGCCGGTGAACGCCTTGACCCGGACACGCTGTCCTGGGCTGAAAACAATCTCAAAGTCCCTGTTATTGATCACTGGTGGCAGACGGAAACCGGCTGGGCCATTGCTGCCAACTGCATGGGGCTGCACCATTTTCCAGTGAAAGCCGGTTCTCCCACAAAAGCCGTACCTGGATGGGATGTCAAGGTGGTTGATCCGGACAACAAACTTGTCGCACCCGGCGAAATCGGCGCCATTGTAGTCAAACTTCCCCTGCCTCCAGGCTCCCTTCCCACCCTGTGGCAGAACGATGAAAGGTATGTTGAAGCGTATCTGGAAGAATTTCCCGGATACTACAAGACTGCAGATGCCGGATACATTGATGAAGAAGGCTATATCTATGTTATGACCCGGACTGACGATATTATCAATGTTGCCGGCCACCGGCTTTCCACAGGGGCAATGGAAGAGGTTCTGGCCAACCACCCGGATGTTGCTGAATGTGCGGTCATGGGGGTTGAAGATCAACTCAAGGGCCAGGTTCCGTTAGGCATGCTCGTGCTTAACTCCGGTGTAACAAAGGACCATGATGAAATTGTAAAGGAATGCGTAAAAATGGTCAGGGAAGCCATAGGCCCTGTTGCTGCCTTTAAAACCGCAACAGTTGTCAAAAGACTCCCCAAAACCAGATCCGGCAAGATCCTCAGGGGAACCATGAGATCCATTGCTGATAAAAAAGAATTCAAAGTGCCGGCCACCATTGATGATCCAGCAATAATTGATGAAATCAAGGATTCCCTGTCTTCCATAGGCTATGGGAAATAGTTTAACCTGCTGTTTTGATTTTTATATAACCGTCATGGCCGGACCAAGATCATCGATCCGGCCACATTGAAGTATAAAACCAGCATGAGGCCGCCCCTATCGGCTGTTTCATATAAAATAAAAACCCGGTCTGTTTAAAGAGAATACTCTCTTTTGCGCCCGGGTTTTTTAATTGTCTCCTATTTTCCTGCACCCCGTTTTTTACTTGCCTTGTAATTTCCTGCAAAACAGGATAATAATCCTTGATGATCAAGTTTTTCTACGGAAGAACCGTTTAAGAGCTCCCGACGGTTGCCCTGTCAGGAACATTGAGAACCAGAGGATATATGGCTGTTTGCCCTGCCAGGCGCAAAAAAACCAAGCTGTTTGAGGATTGCAGGCCGCAGTGCCGCCGATTTTTTGAAAATGTTGAACATAACGGAGAAAAAAGTGATTGATCTCAGAAGTGACACTGTAACACACCCCACCCCTGCCATGTTAAATGCCATGGCCAATGCTGACGTCGGAGATGATGTCTACGGAGAAGACCCCACTGTAAACCGGCTGGAATCCATGGCCGCCAGCCTGGCTGGAATGGAAAGCGCCGTATTTGCATCCTCCGGGACCCAGACCAATCTGCTGGCCCTGTTAACCCACTGCCAGAGAGGTGAAGAGTATATTGTGGGGCAGCAGGCCCACACCTACAAATATGAAGGCGGCGGTGCCGCTGTCCTGGGCAGTATTCAGCCCCAGCCCATGGAATTTGAGCCCAATGGGACACTGGATCTTAAAAAGGTTGAAGCGGCGATTAAACAGGATGATTTTCATTTTGCAGAAACCCGGCTCCTGTGCCTTGAAAACACCCAGGCAGGCAAGGTTCTGCCCCTGGACTACATTGCCCGGGCCGGTGAATTTGCAAAAGAAAAAAAACTGAGCCACCATCTGGACGGAGCGAGAATCTTCAATGCCGCCGTGGCACTTAACCTGCCGGCAAAACAAATAACCCGGCATTTTGATTCAGTATCCTTTTGTCTTTCCAAGGGACTTGGGGCACCTGTAGGCTCTATGCTCTGCGGAAGCACCAGTTTTATAAAAAGAGCCCGCAAATGGCGCAAAATGCTTGGGGGCGGCATGCGCCAGGCCGGTATTCTGGCTGCAGCCGGGATTTATGCTCTTAAAAACAATATTGAGCGGCTGGCCATTGATCATGAAAACGCCAGACTGCTTGCAGAGGGGCTTTCAACAATTCAGGAAATACGTCTTACACCGGATTCTGCCGCCACCAACATGGTTTTTATACATGTGAAAAAAAATCATCCTCCTTTGTCAGCCTATATGAAGTCAAAGGGAATTTTGATTCCCAATGGCCAGTTTCTGCGCCTGGTCACCCATCTGAATATATCAAAACAGGACATTTCCTCTGTTGTTGCTGCATTTAAAGCTTATTTTGCATCCAGGTAAAAAATCAAAATGGCATTAGAAAAACAAAAAATTATCTCCCCGTTTATGATGGCAGGGATACTTATTGTGCTTTTACCGATTTTCTTTTTTATTACCCTGGACAGGATGGAAAAGCTTAAGACCCATATGAACAGCCGCCTTCTGGCCAGAGGCAGCGCTCTGATAAGAACTTTTGAAGCTGGCACCCGCACAGGAATGCTGACCATGAACTGGGGATCGCGGCGTATCCAGGCCATGCTCCTTGAAACATCCTGTCAGCCCGGTATCTCCCATATCATTATCACTTCAGAAAACGGAACAATTCTGGCCCACAGCAATGCAAAAAAACTGGGAACAATCATGGATGCCATGCCGGACACATCCCCTCTGGATGAAGATTTTTCCATGGTGAGCCACAGAATCCTTAACCCCTCAGACACACGGATATTTGAAGTGTTCAAGCGATTTACCCCCCTCAGGGAAAAACACCGCGGCAGACCCGGGCCCATGCACCCCATGGACAGGAAAGCCTGCAGAGACGAAGGGGGTAGTAGCCCTGGAAAAACCTGTGACCGCCCCTGGTTCAATGCCCCCCATTCCCCTTACGGGTCAGGAGATCATGTTCACGACAGCCCCCTAAAAAAAAAGGACACTGCCCTGGAAGCACAATACATATTTGCCGGCCTGTCCATGGCCCAGGTTGATTCTGCCCAGAAACAGCTGATCCGAAAAACCATAGGCAGCGGCATTTTATTCTTTGTTCTGGGATGCGCCGGCATCACTGCTCTGGTTGCATTTCAAGCCTATCAGACAGCAAAAGCAAATCTGACACGAGTCAAAGCCTTTTCCAGCAATATCATCCAGAATATGCCTGCAGGCCTGATGACCCTCAGCCTGGACAAAAAAATCACCTCCATCAACAAAGCAGCTGAAAATATTCTGGGCGATCCTGTGTCAGCGCCCCCTTCTGAATTCATCAAACTCTGCAGCCGCATCAAAGGTGAAAAAGACGTTGTTTCTGAAAAAGTAACGCTGAATCCGGACAGCTTAAATGAGCGCCGGCTGGATGTGACAATTTCTTCTGTTATGGACAATCAAAACCAGGTACAGGGGGTTCTTTTTTTATTCCGGGACCTGACCCGGCTGAGACAATTGAAACAGGAAATTGAAACCACAAGACATCTGGCGGCCATTGGCAAACTTGCCGCCGGCGTAGCCCATGAGATCAGAAATCCCTTAAGTTCCATAAAGGGCTTTGCCACATATTTTATGAAACAGCAGGAAAACAATGAAAAAGGAAGGCAAACCGCTGAGATAATGATCCAGGAAGTGGAACGGATCAACCGGTCCATAACCCGGCTTCTTGAATTTGCAAGGCCTGTGGAACTGAAAAAAAGCCGCGTTAAAATCCGGGAAATAATCACCCATTCCCTGAAACTGGTTCAGCAGGATCTTGATCAAAAGGGCATAAAAGTTAATGTAACATACCATACCCAAAAAGAATATTTAACGACAGACCCTGAAAAAATCAATCAGGTCCTGCTCAATTTGTACATTAATTCCATTTATGCCTTGAAAGAATCAGGAGAAATTACCCTTACCATTTCTGATGCGGATGAAGGAAATATGATTGACATAAAGGTTGCAGACAATGGCTGCGGTGTTGATGCAAAAGATCTGGATGCCCTGTTTGACCCCTATTTTACCACACGGCCCAATGGTACAGGGCTTGGGCTTTCCATTGTACAGAAAATCATTAACAGCCTTGACGGAGAAATTCGTGTTGAGAGTGAAAAAGGGAAAAACACCACCTTTACAATAACCCTGCCCAGCTGAAACCTGGATATATCCAGTCTGCATTTCACAAGAAAAAGCAGGCCTGAAGGAGCAGTGTCATATGCAGAACAGAATACTTGTGGTAGAGGACGATGCCGCCCATGCCAGAATGCTTGAAACCCTGATATCAGACTGGGGATATGAAACTATTCTGGCAGATGACGGCGATACTGGACTGGCCATGGTAAAAGACCGGGCCTTTGATCTGGTGCTTATGGATATGAAAATGGTAAAAATGTCAGGCATGGAAGCTTTAAAACAAATCAAGGCATTCAACCCGTCTCTTCCTGTGATCATGATGACAGCCTACTCATCTGTTGATACAGCGGTAGAGGCACTTAAGATCGGGGCTTACGATTATCTTACCAAACCCCTTGATTTTGACAGGCTGAAACTTACCATTGAGCGGACCATGGAAACCCTGCTGCTTAAAACTGAAAACAAAGCCCTTAAAAACCAGTTGAAAAACAGATCGTTGACCCACAGCATTATCGGGAAAAGCCCTGTTATGGAAACGCTTTTAGACACCATCCTTATGGTGGCTCCCACAGATGCCAATGTTCTGGTGACAGGCGCATCAGGAACAGGAAAGGAACTGGTATCCTCGGCTGTCCATGAAAACAGCCCCAGAAAACACCATCCCTTTGTCCGTATCAATTGTGCGGCAATCACAGAAACACTTCTGGAATCCGAACTCTTCGGCCATGAAAAAGGGGCGTTTACCAATGCAGAAAAAAAACGAAAGGGAAAATTTCAGACAGCCGACAAGGGCAGTATTCTTTTGGATGAAATCGGAGAAATGAGTCTTGGCATGCAGGCAAAGCTGTTACGGGTCATCCAGGACAGGGAAATCACCCCGGTGGGCAGTGAAACAAGCCACAAAGTAGATGTAAGGATCATTGCATCCACAAACCGGGACCTGAAAGCCATGGCAGAGGAAAAAAAATTCCGCTACGACCTCTATTACCGGCTTAATGTTGTCACCATTGATGTCCCGCCCCTTGCCAGCAGAATGGATGATATTCCCCGCCTGGCCCTGCACTTTCTTGATATTTTTTCCAGGAAAAATAAACGAGCCATAAATGGATTTTCACCGGATGCCATGGATGCCATGATCCGGTACCCCTGGCCGGGCAATGTCAGAGAACTTATGAATGCGGTTGAAAGAGGGGTTGTCCTTACCCGGTCAGATTATATTTCAAAAACAGACCTTCCTTTTATCATTACCAGGCAGGACGAATCAGCTGAAACCAGCACATCTGAAATCAAAGATATTCCCCTGACTGAAATTGAAAAAAAGGCAATTATAGCCACCTTTGAATCCTGCAGGGGCAATAAAAGTGAAACTGCCAGAAGACTTGGTATCACACGTAAAACCCTGGCAAAAAAACTTGACTCCTACAAATGAGAGGGGATGGTTAACACCCGGATGAATGGGGAGCAGATGAAAATCCAGGCACCTAAGTTTCAGTGAATCTTTTCACCTGCGCCAGCCCTTCTGTTATGATTTTTGATTAAATCCTGTTTTGTCTTTTAATTAAATGGGTTGTAATCCTGTCCCTGAAAATTTCTGCAGCCCGGATTTTTAAATTTTCTTCCCTGCCCGGAATGATTTTTTCCAGTCATTCCCTTATTAAAGCCATGGCCGGCAAAGGAACCAAACTTGAAATCCGGAACTGCCTCCTTAACTTCAAGCATCATATTGATACGCTTTTCATGGATTTCTTTTTGAAGGTCAAGTTTTTCTTCTGACAGCTTTAGAAGTCTGATTTTATCAGGCTTTGAGGTCTGCATGAGCATCCTGAATGCCTGGCGCTTCTGCATAAGCTGCATCCTGGTTTCCAGAGTATCATCAATAAAAGCCTGGTGCAGTGCATTCAATTTTTCCTTCTGGGTTGTGGAAAGGTCCTGCCAGCTGGAACTGCAGCCTGCAGAACACAAAGAATTTCCTCCCATGCCCTTTCCATGGCCCCAGGCAAATACCTGTGATCCGGTAAAAACAACGGCTGTTACCATAATTACTGCAATAAGTCCTTTTTTCATAACGCTCTCCCTGTTTAAACATTTTTAAATTACGGGCTGACAATCATCATGCCCATCTATTCTTTCTCTACCCCCTGAGGCCCATACCTGCATCAGGGGTCATACATTAAATGGGAATCATCTGTGTTCCCTTGTTTAAAACAGAGAGCTGCAAGGCACATGCCAAAGCAAGAACTTTAATCTAACTCACTGTATTTTAAGCAAATAATATCCATTGCTTTCTAAACCGCTTTACCGCAAAAAAACGGATGTGTATATTTTTTACCCATACCCCTACCCACATGGGTAAAAAGTAATCAGGTTTCCTGTATACATGGATGACCGTCTGGTTTTTGGAGGACAGGGTCAATCTGAAAAATCCTTTAGAGTGTCTTCCATCCATTTGGCCACTTTAATGTTTTTTTGCCGGTGGTAGCTCAATGTATAAGGCTTGATATCAACGACTGGGCTCCCGTTAACTGCCTCAAGCCCCTTTACCATTAAAGAATTTCCTTTTCTGGATATCAGTTCAACCGCTGTTATCAGAACAGGGTTGGGTCTTGCCGGGCTGCAGGTGGAAAAAATACCCTTTTCTGGCAGATCCTTATTTCCCATGGGATGTACCTTTAAAAGGGAGCGGCTTTTTTCCGGAAGCAGGTGAGGCCAGTACAATACCAGAACATGGGAAAAATCTTCAATTCCCTCACAAATACCCTCAAAACGGTCATAGATCACTATTTCAGAAATGGTCTGCTTTATCTTTGCATGCCTTTTTATCATCTCTTCATGTTTCATGGTGGAAGAGAGTTCTTTTTCATCTCCCTTGAGGCTGGGAGCCGTTATGGTATTTTTGATGATGCCCACTGGTTCCATTATCATTTTAAGTGTTTCTTTTGTATCCATGTATTACACTCCTGTATTTAGACCTCTTTTTTTTTATAACCCACATGTCCTGGCGGACACAACGAAGCATGAAAGCTGTTAGCTGTTAGCTTTTAGCTGTTAGCTTTTAGCTGTTAGCTGTTAGCTTTTAGCTGTTAGCTGTTAGCTGTTAGCTGTTAGCTGAAAGCTATCAGCTATCAGCTATCAGCCATCAGCTAACAGCTAACAGCTAACAGCTAACAGCTAAAAG
>JAWOEJ010000231.1:0-26540 GCA_046482845.1 Desulfobacteraceae bacterium
GAACAAAACAATGTACCATCTGATAAAAAAATAGGTAAAGTGTCCCCGTATTTATGGTTATTTTCCGGCCATCATGGCGGCAATATCGTCTTTCACGGTGCCGATGGGTTTGATGTCAAATTTTTCCACCAGAACATTTGTCACTGTGGGAGACAGAAATGCCGGTAATGTGGGGCCAAGGCGGATGCCCTTGACACCAAGGGAGAGCAGGGCCAGCAGTACAGCAACGGCCTTTTGTTCGTACCAGGCAATATCGTAGGATATGGGCAGGTCATTAATGTCGTCCAGCTCAAATGCCTCCTTGAGTTTCAGGGCAATGACAGCCAGGGAATAACAGTCGTTGCACTGGCCGGCATCCAGAACTCTGGGAATGCCGCCGATGTCGCCAAGGTCAAGCTTGTTATAGCGGTACTTGGCGCAGCCGGCTGTTAAAATGACCGTGTCTTTGGGCAGGTTTTCAGCCACCTCTGTGAAGTAACTCCTGGATTTCTGCCGCCCGTCGCATCCTGCCATGACCACAAAGCGCTTGATGGCGCCGGACTTAACCGCTTCAATGACTTTGTCCGCAAGGGCGAGCACCTGGTTGTGGGCAAATCCGCCAACGATTTTTCCTGTTTCAATTTCTTCAGGCGATTTGCATTGTTTTGCCAGTTCAATGGCCGGTGAAAAATCCTTGGCACCGCCATCAATCCGTTTTTCAATATGTTTTGCACCGGGGTAGTTGACCACGCCTGTGGTGAACAGCCTGTCCAGATAGGTATTGCTTTTTTTGATGGGGATCAGGCAGTTGGTGGTTAAGATAAGGGGGCCGTTGAATGATTCAAATTCCTTGTTCTGATGCCACCAGGAGCCGCCGTAATTGCCTGCAAAATGGCTGTATTTTTTAAAAGCAGGATAATAGTTGGCCGGCAGCATTTCACCGTGGGTGTAAACATCCACACCGGTTCCCTCGGTCTGCTTGAGAAGTTCTTCCATGTCTTTTAAATCATGGCCGGAAATCAGGATGCCGGGATTGTTTCTGACGCCGATGTTAACCTCGGTTATTTCAGGATTGCCGTAGGCCCCGGTGTTTGCCGTATCCAGCAGGGCCATGGTATTGACAGCGGTTTCCCCGGCCTTCATGACCATGGCAACCATGTCGTCAACCGAAAGATCCTTTGTGGTGGAAGCCAGTGCCTCCATGATAAACCCGTAGATGTCGTCTTTTTCATGACCGAGTATGGCGGCATGATCGGCATAGGCTGCAACTCCCTTAATGCCGATAATGAGCAGTTCCCTTAAGGAACGGACGTCCTCGTTGGGAGCGGCTGTAATGCGGACCTCATCGGACAGGGCCCTGGCCATGATATCCTCTTTTTTCGCTGAGGACCAGACAGCACAGTCCGGAAGTGTCCCGGAAACCGCAGAGCCTGCCTTTTCTTTGAGCTCATCTCTGATTTCAAGCCCCTGTTTGATCCGGTTGATAATAACATCGTCGTCCCAGGCCACATTGGAAATCGTTGTAAACAGGGATTCGCATATAAAATGGCCCGCCTCTTTATCCACAGCACCCTGTTCCCTGAGTTTTTCGCCAAAGACAGAAATGCCCTTGCATACATAGATGAGCAGATCCTGAAGATCTGCAGTTTCCTCTGGTTTGCCGCACACGCCTTTTACAGTGCAGCCTTGGTTTTTAGCGGTTTCCTGACATTGAAAACAAAACATGGTGTAATCTCCTTAATTTAAAGGTAATGGTGATTTGATGAAAATTTAACGGCATTGCATAGGTCGCAAAGTAAAGCTTCCAGAGGGATACCATTGAAACGGGCGGCATCCTCAATGGTATGAAACGCTTCAGCCGGGCATCCGATACAGGGCATTTTCCGTTTAATAAAGACAGAGATGGTTGACGGATAGTCATCCAGCAGTCTGCTTATGGTAATTTTTGAATGAATCTTCATGGTTTCTCAGGATAAAGGATTAAAAGGTACAGGTCTTTGCGTTGGCGCAAACAGAGGGTATTTTATTTATCAAAGGGTTATGGATCAGCCGCTCTCATGGATCAGCCGATTTCAGAAAACAGGACAAGGGCATGGACGTTGGTGATTGTGATTTTTTCCCTGCCCGACTTGATCCAGCCTTTTTTTTCCCAGACACTCAGGGTCCTGCTCACAGTAAACAATGTGGTGCCGGCATAATCTGCCATTTCCTGGCGGCTTAAAGGGAAGGGGATTTCAATGCCGGCAGAGGTTTTGATACCGCCGTGCTTCATGATGCGCAGCAGGGTCCGGGCAATGCGCTGATCAACTTGTTCCGCTACCAGTTCCAGATACCGGGTCTGGATCTCATCAAGGCGGTTCACTGTCACTTCCAGCAGTTTAACGGCAAGTTCCGGATATTTGAACATGAGCTGAACCATGATTTTCCTGTTCCAGCTCACGGTTTCTGCCCGGCCGACAGCCAGCGCCGTTACAGGATATTCTGATGCTTTAAATACGGCAATGGCAGCGGTCAGCTGGCCGGGATCAATGTACCGGACAATGGCTTCTCTGCCCTGTTCGTGGAGTTTGGTCAGTTTGAGCCGGCCTTTTAAAACCAGGTGGCAGCTGGCTGCGGGATCTCCCTGGCTGAACAGGATATCATCGGATTCAAGCCGGGCATGGTGGCCCTGAGTTAAAACATCAGTGAGCGTCTCCTGTTTTAACCCTGATGCAAATTCAGATGATTTCAATATTTTTAATATGTCAGGATCGGGTTTCATGTTAAAGCTTTGCCGCCAGAACTGCAGCACCAATGGCGCCGTTTTCCTGGGCGGACGGGTTGACTTCAATGTTAAGGCCCAGGCGGTTTTCCAGGGCCTTGACCATGCCGATATTTTTAGCCACCCCCCCCGTCATCATGACCGGGGCCTGAATTTTTATTTTAAGCGCCAGAATAGCGATGCGGGCCGCTGCAGATTCATGGATGCCGGCAATGATGTTGTTTCTTTTGTGCTGACCGGATGATATCATGGATATGACCTCGGATTCGGCAAATACCGTGCATATACTGCTGATTTTTGAAGGAGATGAGGCGGTCAGTGATATATCGCCCATGTCCTCAAGATCCACTTCCATCACCCTTGCCATGACTTCGAGAAAGCGGCCGGTGCCTGCGGCACATTTGTCATTCATGGCAAAATTGTCTACCTCTCCCCGGCTGTTTAAAGCAATGGCTTTGCTGTCCTGGCCGCCCACATCAATGATGCCTTTTATTTCAGGGTTGAGAAAGCAGGCGCCGGCACCGTGACAGAGGATTTCTGTGATCTGTTTTTCTGCAAAGTCAACGCTTTTGCGGCCATAACCTGTTGCAACAACGGATTTGACATCTTTTTCAGAAAATTCAAATTTTTCAAGGATTTCATTGAAGACCCGTCTGCCTGCGGTTGAGGCCTGGTACCCTGTGGCCGTTAAATGGGTTCCGACGAGTTTATTGTGTTTTACAATTGCTGCTTTGGCCGTTATTGAACCAATATCTATTCCCACAGAAATCATTCAGTCAACACTCCTTTTTTTTGAGTGAGCCCTAAGATCAGCAATCATATCCGCCTTTGTTTTTTTCATATCCACCTTTCTGTTTAATGATTTCCATAAACGCATCAATTCTGGTTTCCATCTGGCTTTTTGAAAACGAGCCGGAATCTGTCATGTCCGCTTCAATCATCAAAACAGGAATACCGGTTTTCTCTTTTATAATATTCATAATATCCATTTGTCCAAAGGAATAGGGCTTGCACGAGCGGTTGGAATGCATGACAAACCCGTCGGCACGGTAGAATTTGACCATGTTGACGATTTCTTCTGCCATCTGGTCTATGCCCAGGTTGAGGTAAATCTGTGCATACCCATCTGCCATGGAATCCAGGAAACTGGTTTTGTCCAGGTGTTTCATGGAACTGCACCAGGCCGAGGTATAGGTGTCTGCCACCAGGCAGGCATTGTGGTCTGAAAATTTTTCTGACAGCCATTTGAGTTTATGCCATATGGGCAGGTTGTCCCAGAGCAGGCGGTATTTTTCCCGGGGAACAGCAGAGATTCTGTCTTTAACCCGCTGATTCATCTCATCCAGGAGTTCTGTGTAAAAATCCACAGCTGTGTGTGTGCCCCTTAAGGTGACGATCAGGGCGAGAAAGAAGAACGCATCAAAGGCACTCATGGGCGAGGGAATATTGGCTGTGGTGTTGAGAACCCGCTGCCATAGCGCCTGGGCTTCAATGGAAAGCCGTCCCACTTCAGTCATACGGTCAGGGTCCAGTTTTTTTCCTGTTATGGTTTCAAGAAATTCAATGTACTCTCTAATCTGGGCGCGGACATAGGTTTTCATTTCAGGGGTAAACCCGGTATGGCAGACAGGGGTATCCAGGATAAACAACGGCACATTAAAATACCGGGACAGGATTTCATACCATTTCAGAACAGTACCGCAGATATTGTTGCAGCATATCAGCATGTCCGGCTCGGGCAGCCCGCCCACCGGGCCGCCTTTGAATTTTGCACAGGCAATGTCCACCCTGGCATAGGAGCAGAGATCGTTGCTGTACCCCATGGATTCCGCTTTTCTGCAGAAGTCCTCTCCCATTTTGGAGGCACCGATCATGGCACCGTGATTTTCAGGATAAATGGGAAGAATATCCATGGCAACAAGAGGTTCCACCGGACCTCCCGATGTGATCCAGGCGATTTTTCTGCCCTTGCCTGAAGCCTCCATGGCTTCCAGATAATAGGCGGTCATGAGATCCCGCATTTTTTTTGCTGATTTTATTTTATGGTGTTTTGTATCATTCATCCTGAATTTCCTTGTTGAGTATCAGATTACAGCATTTCAATAAAGGTTTCCACCCGTGTAGTGAGCTGGCCGGCACTCAAAGACTGGTCGTCCATTTCAAGAAGCAGGCTTTTTATGCCTTCCCTGTCCAGGCATTCTTTTAAATAGGGATAATCAAAGGCATGGGGGTCGCAGAATTTCAAAAGCATAAACACAACACCCCTGGCATTTGAGTCTTTTACAAGCCTTACCAGGTTTTCGCACCTGGTATGGTCAGGATGGTGCTTGGCCGGACAAATCAGCCGTTTTGCCAGACGTTCTGTTAATGCCTCAAGGGGGCTGATATCTTCAGAAACCTTTGATTCAAACCAGCGCTGGCCCGTGCATAAATCATCTCCAGCAACAACGCCCCCGGCCTGCTCTATGATATCATAAATATCAGGAGAATCGCATACACTGCCCGATATCACAACTCCCGGTCCGGTTGAAGTTTCCGGTGAAGGGGCATTTTCAAGTTCTGTCAGGATATGTTCCAGACGATCAGGCAGGTCATCCCTGTCCATGATCATGGATCCCTTGACAATGGCATGGATGTCTTTTCCCGATATGATTTTTGGATGCAGTCTTTTTAATTCATATATTTTTTCAATCAATGTTCTGATTTTATTGAACTTTAATACGGCACAGCTGAGATCATGGTTGGAAATTTCTCTGCCGATATGGTGTTCAAGTGTTTTTTTAAATCCTGCAAGGACCGCTTTCATATACTGGTAACTGCTCTCAGTATTGAGTTTCACCGGCAGAACCAGATCGGCAAAAAAGGCGTACTTTGTGTTGAGGCGCCATATATCGCTCAGTCTCTGTATGGAGTCACAGGTATGGGGAAATACAGCCCCATGAAGAAAATCAAGCCGGCCTGACAGGGTATCTTCAAGAACACCGCGCACCAGGGAACAGCAATAGGTCTGGAGATGATTTTCCGCATGAAAAATACCATTTCTTGAAGAAAACAGTCTCATGGGATGAAACCCGGCGGCATATATGATTTCTTCCGGGGTATAGGAACATAAATACCCCATGGTTTTTCTATTGTTTTTTCCGGCCTGTTCTGCTGCCTTTGCAGGCTCTGACACTGCCTGGTGGAACGATTTGATTTCCTTCATGTATTTATAACTCCGTAAACATAAAAAAGGGTTGAGATTCAAGGCAGTATGGCTTTTCACAGCGCCCTTTGAACTGCCTGTATTCAGGCGCCTGATCAGAATAAAACCGTGTTCTGAATATCTGTTATCATGCAGTAGAGGGGTTCAAATGTGATCTGGTTTTCCATCTGTGACTATTCAGTGCCGGGTACATTTCCCACGTACATTTTCCACAAGGGATTTAATTTTTAAATATCTAGGCAGTCAGTAACGTGTAGACACCTATGCAGACAAACCCGGTTCCTGCAATGTAGGACAATACTTTCCCATTGATATGGGCCGACATCAGACTGCCTGCAAATACTCCCACGGCAGAAGACAGGATCAGCGCAGCAGATGCTGCCAGAAATATGGTCATTGTGCTTACATCTTTTTCAGCGGCAAAGAGCATGGTGGCAAGCTGGGTTTTATCCCCGATTTCCGCAATAAACACCGCTGAAAAAACAGTAAGAAACAAATTCAGTTTCATAAAATAAATATTCCTTTGATTTATGTTTAAAAAAAGAAATTTTAGAGTTCACGGTCCAGATTTAATTTCATTAAAAACGGCAGGGCGCCCAATCCCACCAGAGCAGAGATCAGGTACATATTGGCCAGACCTGCTGCATCGCCTAAAAATCCGACGATTACCATGGTTGCCGATCTTACAACAAAGGAAACCATCATGTAAAGACCGTTTGCAGAAGCCGGGTTGTCCGGGGCGTGTTCCTGGACAACGGCAAGCATGACCGGGGCAGTGGAAAGAATGGCAAATCCGGTTATTGACAGCATGATAAAACTTAAGAATCCTGTTGTTAATACAAAAAGGGCAAGGGAGACAGGGGCAGCGGCAAGGGCGGAAAACATAATTTTCTTCCGGCCGATTCTGTCGCTTAATATGCCAGCACAAAGAACACCGGCAACCCCGAATGCCTCGTAAAAGGCAAGGGAAGCCCCAGCCATCCAGAGGCTGCCGGTTTGTTTTTCTATGTACACTGGCAGAAAAACAGCCATGGCAGAGTGCATAAAGGCCCTTGCCGTAAGGATGCCTGACAGGGGAATGAAAATTGATTTGATTTCCCTGCCCACAGTTAAAAAGGAAATGGTTGAGGGCTTTTGTTTTACAGGGTCAGCATCTTTGAGTTTAAAATAGAGCATGATTGAGGTGGCAAGGGCAAATACCACCACCGGGTAGAAATGTTCCAGTCCAAAAAGGGCGACTGCCCCTACGGCAATAAGGGGTCCCAGGGTTCTTGCCGCTTCTCCGCCGGTCATGTAAAAACTCATCCCTCTTCCTTTTTTGGCACCCGAGGCCCGGGATATGAGAACCGGGGCAGGGACATGGTACAGGGCAACGCTTATACCGGCGGCAAAGAGCAGTGCCAGAAGCACGGGATAGGAAGCGGCTGTCCCCAGAAGGCTCATGGGAACAGCTGTCAGGGTTGGCGCAAGGATTACCAGCCATTTTACAAGCCGTTTTCGGTCCGCCAGAATGCCGATGGCAGGGTTGAGCAGAGACGGCAGCTGGTGGACAGCGGACAGCACACCGGCCTGACCCAGGGAAAGGGAGAGTTTTTCAATGATCAGGGGCAGCAGAGGGGGGAGAAAACTCGTATAGATATCATGGATAAAATGGGAAAAAGAGAGCAATAATACATTTGAGGTCTGAAAGGCTTTATTCTTCATTATACTCCTGAACAGCTTAAACACAGCCCTGCAAGGGTTAAGTAAACATATACCCCATCTTCCCGGCTGATACCTGCCCGATATTTTGTTACTCGATCATCAAGTTTTTTGAATACCGCTGGGGGCGGCGCTCGGCCCTTCCATAAAAACTTGATAACCGAGTGTTAACTTTTGCTGGCTGCAGTTGCCCCGCAGTCTGATTTAAAAACCAGGAATCTAAATATCATAGTACAGAAAGAATTCATGGGGATGGGGCCGGCTTTTAATCTCAGCCACTTCATGGGTCCGTTTGTACTGAATCCACCGGTCAATCACATCCTGGGTAAATACATTGCCCTTGAGAAGGAAGCCGTGATCCTGTTCCAGGGCATCAAGGGCTTCTTCCAGGGACCCGGGTGCAGATTCCAGCTCAGCCAGTTCCTCCGGAGGAAGGTCATAGATGTTTTTTTCCATGGGATCACCAGGGTCGATTTTATTTTTGATTCCATCCAGCATGGCCATGGTCATGGCTGAAAATGCCATATAGCCGTTGCACGAGGGATCAGGGGTTCTGAATTCGATGCGCTTGGCTGCCGGGGAATCGGAATACATGGGGATGCGTATGGCCGCGCTTCTGTTCCTGCTGGAATAGGCCAGATTGATGGGCGCTTCAAACCCGGGCACCAGTCGTTTATAGGAGTTGGTTGTTGGATTGGTAATGGCGCATAAGGCCTTGCAGTGTTTGATAATGCCGCCGATGGCCCAGAGGGCTTCATCTGAAACGCCGGCATACCTGTTTCCGGCAAAAATTGGTTTTCCCTCCTTCCATAGGCTCAAATGGGTGTGCATGCCGGTTCCATTGTCCTGGAACAAGGGTTTGGGCATAAAGGTGACGGTGTGATTGTATTTTGCGGCAACATTTTTCAGAACATACTTGAACCATGCGATCTGATCACCCATGGTTAAAAGGGTGGCATACCTGAGATCAATCTCAGCCTGGCCCGCCGTTGCCACCTCATGGTGCTGGCATTCCATGGCAATGCCGAGATCTTCCAGAGTCAGCATCATTTCTGTCCGCATGTCCTGGTACTGATCCCCTGGAGGAAGGGGGAAATAGCCTTGTTTATGACGGATTTTGTACCCCAGATTGGGCATTTCATCACTGCCGGAATTCCAGATGCCTTCATTGGAGTCAATTTCATAAAAGGCACTGTTGTTTTCCGAAGCAAAGCGGATATTGTTGAAAATAAAGAACTCAGGCTCAGGTCCCACATAGATGGTGTCCCCGATACCTGAACTTTTAACGTACTGCTCCACTTTCCTGGCAATATATCTGGGGTCCCGGGAATAGGGTTCGTGGGTGATGGGATCAATGATGTTCCCGATGAGGACAAGGGTCGGCTCTTCAAAAAAGGGATCTATCTTTGCTGTTGCAGGATCGGGAAGGACCACCATATCGCTGTTGTCGATGTTCTGCCATCCTCTCATGCTGGAGCCGTCAAACCCAAACCCCTCTTCAAAGGAGGCTTCTGAAAGTTCACACACAGGCACTGAAAAATGCTGCCATGTGCCGGGGAAATCCATGTATCTTATATCTATTACACGGATATTTTTTTCTTTCACCATTGTGATAATATTTTCTGGTGTCAATGTTTTTCTCCTTTTTTTGTGTTGTAATTACAGCACATCACTGCCTTCTTCTCCGGTTCTGACGCGCACGGCTCGTTCAACGGGAATGGTAAAGATCTTTCCATCACCGATTTTTCCGGTGCTTGCAGTTCTGCATATGGTGTTTACAACTTCGTCGGCCCTGGTGCTGCTTACCATTATTTCAATTTTAATCTTGGGTACAAAATCCACCACATACTCGGCGCCCCTGTATATTTCCTTGTGGCCCTTCTGCCGGCCGTACCCCTTAACCTCTGTTATGGTCATTCCCATAATACCGATTTCGTTTAATGCCTCTTTGACATCATCCAGTTTAAACGGTTTTATAACAGCTTCTATCTTTTTCATTTTTCCTCCTCCTCCTCCTCCTTATTACTCCTGATTTACTTTGATTTCAGGGAGATTGTACAGAATGGCTTTTTTTATGCTTTCCACATGGGCCGGGCTCTCAATTTTTTCATCATCAATGGATTTAACATAAAACACATCTACCACCTGGTCCACTTTTGTCGCTGCCATGGCAACCCTCACATCAATTCCCCTTCTGTAAAGGGTGTTTGTAATGGTAAAAAGAAGTCCTGGAAAATCATAGGTAAACACTTCAATAATGGTAAAAAAGCGGGAGATCTCATTGTCAATTTTTACACGGTTGGGCTGGGGAATCTGTCCCGACGTCAGGGTAATGGATTTTGGAATTCTGTCATGGAGTCTGTCCAGAAACTGGTCGTCCTTTAATGCCTGCTGCAGTTCATTCTCCGCTTTTTCCCATTTTTGATTTTCAAAGATTCTGTCCATGGGCGGTCTGACCTGGAAAATATCCAGGGCAGTATTATGTCCCCAGGAATAGGCCTGGGAGCCCACAATGTCCAGACTGTTCAAAAAAAACACCCCGGCAAGCTTTGAGTAAAATCCAGGTTTGTCCCTGCCGCATATGGAAACCCGGCGTATTTCTGAATTATCCTCTTTTGTTATTTTCCACAGAAAATCCCGGTCTCCCAGATTTTTGTAAAGGGACAGATGGCCGATGATTTCCTGAACCGGCATATACAGCAGATATCTATGGGACATGGAATCCAGATCTTTTTTGGTTTCCGCTTCATCCCATTCCTTTTTCCTTAAATTTAAAAGGGTCTGCTTTTTTTTGCGAATTACTTTTGCTGTTTTCCGGGTGGCCAGTTCACTGTTCTTTAATACGCTCATTGTCTTTAAAAACAGATCCCTTAACAGGCTTTCCGTCCACTGCCCCCAGGCCTTGGGGCCTGTTGCCATGGCATCTGCCACACTGAGAAGATACAGCTTTCTCAGTCTGCCGATGCGGCTCATTCGGTCGGCACAGAACACCGCGGTTTCCTCATCCGAGGTATCACGTCTTGTGGCGGTTTTTATCAGAAAGAGGTGATTTTTGATGAGAAAAACAAGATTTTCAATTTCAGAGGGCCGAAGCCCCAGCCGGGGGGCAATTTTTCCGGCAATTTCAGCCCCCCGCCGGGAATGCTCCACAGCGGGATCTATTTTGCCGATATCGTGGAGCAGGGCGGCCAAACGCAGCACTTTCTTGTCTCTTATGCCCTTGTAAACTGCTGTATAAAACCCTAATCCCTGGCTGCTGTTTCTTTTGTTGAAATTGTTTATCAGCTGGACGCAGCGGATAGAATGCTTGTCAACGGGAAAAAGATGGTATTGATTGTACTGGATTTTGTTTACTATCTGGGAAAATTCAGGAATAAACCCCTGAAGAATCCCTGTGGCAAGCATGACGTTGAGAACATTGAATTCCCAAAAAGAGTATGACAGAATTTTGTGAAAATCCCTGATATTGGATGGATCTCTTTGAAATTCCTCATCCACCAGATAGGCAAACTCGTTCACAATCCGCCGGGTTTCAATAGACAGCGGTTTTTTCAGGCGCCCGCTTTCCACAAAAATTTTTAACAGAAGTTCAGGATGCTGGGGCACAAGTTCCATGGAGGAAAATTCAAGTTTCTGACCCCTTATCTGAATTCCGCTGACCCGGGTGGGTTTTGGCATAATAACGCGTTTTCTTCTTTTTTTCATGCCACGGGGTTTAATGACCTGAATATACTCTTTTAACAGCTGGTGAACCTGTTTTAGAAATTCCATTTTTGAATGGAGTTCGCCCATAAAGGATTCAACGCCCTGATGGCCTGTTGTTTCTTTGAATCCAAATTCCTTTGCCACCTCAACCTGGAGTTCAAAATGAAGATGGTCGCATTTTCTGCCTGTGAGCTTGTGAAGTATATTCCTGGTTTTCCAGATAAAGGACAGGGCATCTTCCAGTTCCTGGTATTCCTCGGTAGAAAGAAAGCCGCAGCGTTCTATATCTCTTCTTGTGTTTACCTCTGATACCATGCGGGCATACCACAACAGGCTGTGATAATCCCTGAGACTGCCCAGGCCCAGTTTAAGATTGGGTTCGAGCAGATAGGTTGAATCCCCGAATTTTTCATGGCGTTCTCTTCCAAAGGCCGTTAAATTGTCCAGGCTCTGTGAAAGATGGTGTTCGGCAAGCTGGTATCTGAACTGTGTCATTAATCGGGAAAAAAGGGCTGTATCCCCGCAGATCAGCCTGGCGTCCAGGGTGGCAGTGAGAACATCAAAGTGTTCCCAGGCGTACAAAAGGGATTCTTCAATGGTTCGGAAGGCATACCCGGTTTCAAAGCCGGCATCCCACAGGGGATAGAAAATGTCCTGGATCAGTTCATCTGCCAGGGGAGAGACGTGTCTGTCAAAAAGAACGAGAAGATCGATGTCAGAATGGACACACTGCTCCTGCCTTCCATACCCGCCAAGGGCGACCAGGGCCATGGGCGTATCTGTTTTGACCATTTGAGATACAGCCGGGCTGTGTTTAAAAACTGAGGTCAGATAATCGTCAAAAATTCCAGTATAGGTTTTCAGAAAATCCGGGTACCTGTTTTCAGACAGATTCCGGGTCAGCTTCTCCCGCTGTTTGATTAATTTGCCGGCTGCATCATGTTTCATGATATTTAATTATGGGGAATATAAGAACAGGCATGGTTGTCATACCTGAGGCCCGTCAGGATCAGGACTTGGGATCAGGTTCTATTTTTTCAGGCTCTTCTTTTTTTTCCTCTATAACACTTTCTTTATCATCCCTGCCGACTTCTTTTGTTGCCCGTTTAAAATTCTTGATTCCCTTGCCAATGCCTGATCCCAGCTCAGGCAGCTTGCCGGCGCCAAATATGATTATGATAATCACAAGAATAATTATCAGTTCAGGCATTCCAATTCCACCAATCATAGTATTCTCCTGTTATTTTATATGATCATATAAAGATTTGAAATTAATACCACCCTGTTTGAAAAGTGTCAATCTTTAAAACCTTAATCAGCAATCAGCCTGACCCCTCACAGATAAATGTCAACAAGAAAAAATTTTATCATCCAGTAACTGCTGAAAACTGACGGCCGTTTACAGAGGGCTTGAAATGGAAACTTGATCATTGATTGTAAAAAAAGCTTGTGAAGAAAGATTATATCCTATATTCTGATACATTTGAAATTTAAAAAAAGATAAAGAGTATGAAACCATATCTGACAATTGGATTATAATTCAGGGAGTCTGTATGACAAGCAACAATAAACCCGATACAAAATTTTCCGGCGCCACAAAATATGTGCTTGACCATGAATTGGCAAGCATTGTAAATATTTCCATGGCACTTGAAATGCCGCTTCTGCTCAAGGGTGAGCCTGGAACCGGTAAAACCATGCTGGCCCATGCCATAGCAGAAAATCTAGATATGCCGCTTATTATCTTGAATGTCAAATCCAGTATGAAGCTGATTGAAGCCCTGTACCAGTATGATACCCTGACACGGCTCAACGACAGCAGGTTTGGCGATTCCCACAGGGATGTGAGCAATATCAATGAATACATAAAGATGGGGAAAATCGGTCAGGCCTTTACTGCAGAGACAAGGACAGTGCTGCTGATTGATGAGATCGACAAGGCAGACACGGATTTCCAGGATGATATGCTGGATGTTCTGGATCAGATGCAGTTTGATATTATTGAGACGGATCAGACAGTCAAGGCAAAGAACCGTCCGGTTATCATTATCACTTCCAATGCAAAAAAAGACCTTTCAGATCCTTTTCTCGGCAGGTGCAATTTTCATCATATTGCCTTTCCTGATCCCAAAATGATGAGAAAAATAATAGAAGTTCACTTTCCAGATATTGACAGAAAACTTGCGGAAAATGCCATTAATTCATTTTACAATATGAGAAGTTATGAGGGCATTGAAAAAAAACCCGCAACACGGGAGCTGATCAACTGGATAAGAGCCTTGAATGCAGACCCGGATTTCCATGCCAAAGATCTTGTAAAAGGGGAGCTTCCCTTTCTCGGGGTCTTGTTTAAGAAGAGCCCTGACTATGAAAGGGTGAGAAATACGGGGTCCAGAAGAAGACTTTTTTAGAGGAATGGTCAGGTGTTATGTTTATCAATTTTTTTTACAAACTCAAAGAGGTGGGCGTTCCAGTTACCCCCACGTCTTTTCTCTATCTTCAAAAAGCTCTGAACAACCATCTTATCAATTCACTTGATGATTTTTATACAGCGGCAAGGGCCATTCTGGTAAAGAGTGAGCGCTATTTTGATCTGTATGACCAGGTGTTTGCCTTTTATTTTGAAGGGGTTCAGATTCCTGAAAATGCGGGGTTTGAAATCGATGAAATGGCCAGGGCCATGCTGGACGAATGGCTTAGAAATCCAAAGAAAGTGGCCGATGCCTTTGGGGTGGATGAATCTGAATTAAGCAAATTGTCTCCGGATGAGCTCATTGACTATTTCAAGGAGCGGCTTAAGGAGCAGACAGAACGCCATGAAGGGGGAAACAAATGGATCGGCACAGGAGGAACGTCTCCTGTGGGCCACTCCGGATACCACCCCGGCGGGATGCGCGTGGGCGGTGAATCACGGAACAAATCAGCGGTCAAGGTTGCCAATGAACGCCGGTACAAGGATTATTCCGCCAGGGGGCCCCTGTCCCAGGCCATGATGGGAGAGGCCTTGAAGCGGCTTCGCAATCTGATTCCGGCAGGTCCCAAAGATCAGATCAATGTCAATGAGACCATATACAAAACCATGAAAAACGGCGGCGAAATAGAGCTTATCTTTGACAGGGCCCTCAAGGACAGGCTCAAGGTGATCCTTGCCATTGACAACGGGGGCTGGTCCATGGATCCTTATATCTCTGTTGTTCAGACCCTTTTTGATTATGCCAGGGCACAGTTCAAGGAGGTAAAGACCTATTTCTTTCACAACACGATTTACGACCATGTCTGGGAAGACCCTGCCCGGTACAGAAAGCCGAAAAAAATTGATGATTTTGCACGGCTTGATCCTGAGACCCGTTTCATTATTGTGGGTGATGCCAGCATGGCCCCCTATGAACTCATGGCCCATGACGGATCCATCCATATTCAGGACAGGAGCGGAAAACCCAGTCTTGAACGCTTAAAAGACATCAGTGCGATGTTTAACCATACAGCATGGCTTAATCCGGTTCCCGCGTCCATGTGGGGGTATACCCGGTCCATCCTGGTCATTTCCCAGATTTTTCCCATGTTTGAACTGACCCTTGACGGCCTTGAAAAGGCTGTCACCCATCTCATGTCAAATTAGGCTCCTGGCATAAATTACCGCCGAGTTGGCCAGATGGCTGTGGAGAGCTCTGTTAGTTTGAATTTCTGGATTTTGCCGCTGGCTGTCATGGGATAGTCTTTGACAAAGGTGACATACCTGGGGATTTTATACCGGCTGATTCTGCCCCGGCAGAAATCTTTGACATCACTGGGTTCAAGATCCGAGTTTTCCTTTGCAATGATAAAGGCACCCACTTCCTCTCCATATTTTTCACTGGGCACTGCCGCCACCTGAACGTCCCTGATGCCGTCCATTTTGTACAGGAACTCCTCGATTTCCCTTGGGTAAATGTTTTCCCCGCCCCGGATGATCATATCCTTGTGGCGGCCGGTAATGGAAAGATATCCTTTTTCATCCATTATCCCAAGGTCGCCTGTATGGAGCCAGCCATCTTTGTCAATGGTTTCTGCTGTGGCCCCGGGATTGTTGTAATACCCTTTCATGACATTGTACCCCCGGCAGCAGATCTCTCCCTGAACACCCGGACCCAGGGTTTCTCCTGTGTCAACGTCTATGATTTTAACCTCAATACAGGGAAGGGGCTGGCCCACTGTTTCCACCCTGCAGCGGATATCATCGTCAATTCGGGTGTAGGTCATCACAGGAGAGGTCTCTGTCAGGCCGTAACAAATAGTAATCTCTTTCATATGCATTTTTTCCATCACCTGTTCCATGACATGGACCGGGCAGTTGGAGCCGGCCATTATGCCGGTGCGCAGAGAGGACAGGTCAAATTTGTCAAACATGGGATGGTCAAGGACAGCAATGAACATGGTGGGCACACCATAGAGGGCAGTACATTTTTCCTGTTCCACCGAGGCCATAACAAGAAGAGGGTCAAACCCTTCAAGGATGACCATGCCTGTGCCGTGGGAGACGGCAGCCAGTACGCCTAAAACACAGCCAAAGCAGTGGAACAGGGGAACCGGCAGGCAGATGGTGTCTTTTTCGCTCAGGCGCTGATTTTCACCGATCCAGAATCCATTGTTGCCGATATTGAAATGGGTAAGCATGACTCCCTTGGGAAACCCGGTGGTGCCGGACGTGTACTGCATATTTACCACGTCATGGGGATCAAGGGATTTCTGCCTGTCCAGGTAGGTCTGTCTGGAAACAAGGCTGCTCAATGCCCGGATTTCAGGAATGGAGTACATGCCTCTGTGTTTTTCCTGACCGAGAAAACAGACCCGTTTGAGCGCTGGGAATTTCCGGCTTTTGATGCTGCCCCGCTGCTGGGTTTTCAGTTCCGGCACCAGTTCATATACAGTGTTTATATAATCCGTGTCCTGGTAGCTGTCTATGATAAAAAGATTTTCCGCATGGGACTGAAAGAGAAGGTATTCAAGCTCAGATGTCTTATAATTGGTGTTAACCGTAAGCAGTACAGCCCCAATCTTTGCCGTTGCAAATTGAAGTGCCACCCAGTAGGGAATATTGGTTGCCCAGACAGCCACCTTTTCCCCTTTTTCAACGCCAAGCGCCATGAGCCCTTTGGCCAGTTCATCCACAACAAGGGCAAATTCACTGTATGTGAGGCAGAAATCCCTGTCCACATATACCAGCATTTTTTTATCTGGAAATTTTTCTACGGTTTCGTCAAGGATCTGTCCCAGTGTGATATGCCGCAATCCAGTTTTTTCTGTCATTTTTACTCTCTTTTTTATAAAATTCATGGGCTGAGCAGCCTCAACAAGTGCCGCTTCCAACGGTTGCCCTGTCAGTACGGCCACTATATATTATGGGATATAGATCACGGCATGAATTTTTGCCTTTATATCTCCCAGGCAGCTGACATAGTGGGGAACAATAGAATTGTAGTATATGCTGTCCCCTTTGTTCAGCACATAGGTGTCTTTTCCGTAAAGCACCTCGATACTGCCCTCAAGCACGGCAATAAACTCTTCGCCTTCATGGGAAGACAGTTTTTTTTCTCTGGCTGATTCCGGAAGAATTTCCACAAAAAAGGGCTCCATATGCCGGTCGGTTTTCCCCTTTCCAAGGGAATAGAATTTCAAGGCAGCAGGTTTGTTTTTTCCTGCAAGCACACTGAATTCCGTCTGCCTGTCTGCCCTGCGCACTATAAAGGGATCTCTGCTCTCCTGATCATCCAGAAAGGTGCCAAGACGTACACCAAGGGCCCTGGCGATTTTCATCAGCGGGCCAAGGGGAGGATAGACGTTTTCCTGAAGCATTGTTTCCAGAAAAGAGATGTCAAGTTCTGTAAGCGCTGCCAGCTCTTCCAGATCCATATTCCGTTTTTCCATAAAATACCTTATCCTGCCGCTTACCTTGCCTGTTTTCATTCCTCCTCCTCTTATCAGTTAAAAAAATCAAACATATATACGAAAAAACCAGAGTTGTCAAAAAATACCTGGGTCCCAAAAAAATAGTTTGACACCCAGAGCATGGTATGGATATTAACGGGTATAATCACAATATAACAGCCAAACCCTGGCACTCGGTTATCAAGTTTTTATGGAAGGACCGCTGGGGGCGCTGCTGTTCAAAAAACTTGATGATCGAGTGATAGCAGATAGCAGATAGCTGATAACTGAAGACTGAAGACTGATGGCTGATGGCTGAGTACTGAGTACTGAGTACTGAGTACTGATGGCTGAAGGCTGATGGCTTTTAAATAAAAAGGAGAAAACACATGATTATTGTTTCCAATGTAAACTATCCACCGGAAAGCGCCCGGGATATTGCCAACAGATACCTGAAGGCGCCTCCGCTTCCCGACTATATTACCAAAAAAGGGCCCTATATTTCTTCGGATCTGGCCACGGGAATCCAGTCCATGACCTATTATGAACTGGAAACCCATAGACTGGATGAAGGGCTTCTTGCCGTGGCTGAAAGCCTGGCTGTGTATTTTGGGGTGCCTGGGTATACCTATGAAATCAAGCCCTTTTTTGAACTGGAAGAGGGGCTTAAGGTGCTTGGGCTTTAATTCATATTTTCATGGCGGCAAGATAGCCCTGGTGAATGGCTTTCCCTATATTACCGGGACTTGTACAGTCCCCGATCTCAGTATAGGGCAGATCTGAATCTTTAAGTGCAGCGCCCAGGCGGTTGACCGGTTTTGATCCTGCAGCCGCCACAATACAGTCAAAGGACCGGGCAATTTCCTGGTTGTCTTTTTTATAAACAACACAGGTGTTGTCGATGGAAATCACTTCAGCACCTGTTATTATGGTGACATTGTGTTTTTTAAGCTGGTCAAGGACCACCCAGCGGGTGGATATGCCGATATCTTTGCCGGCCTTTTCCATTTGTTCAAAAATGGTTACCTTGACAGAACCGTTAAAGAGAAGCTCCTGCAGGGTATCGTTGTTTTCGGCATTGTATGAAAACAGAAATTCAAGGGTATCCGGGGAAATGGTGCCTTTAGATGCGGCAAACAGGGCGGTTTCAAGTCCAACTGCGCCGCCGCCGATAACGGCAAGATGTTGCCCGGTCCAGGGGTTGGTTTTTAAAAAATCCCATGATGACATGACATTGGGTCCGTTTATGCCTTTAATCCCGGGCATAAGGGGTTCAGCCCCTGTTGCGGCAACTACAAAATCAGGGTTTCTCTGTTGGATCAGGGCCATATCCACTGTGCTGTTCAGGTATACCTCAATTCTGCACCGTTTTATCATGGCCTTGTAATAGGTGATAAAACGGGAAAAGCTGCTTTTATGGGGAATTGATGCGGCCAGCGGGATCTGTCCCCCAATGGCGCCTGAGCGTTCGTGGATTTCAACCCGGTGCCCTCTTTTTGCAGCAGTTACAGCCGCTTCAAGACCGGCTGGGCCAGCTCCGGCCACAAGTACTTTTTTTGATACAGGGCTTTTCTCAAGCCTTCTTTCCCTTTCAAATCCTGCCAGGGGGTTGCCGATGCAGCCCACAGGCTTTCCGGAAAAGACCCTGTCTGTGCAGAACTGGGAACAGGCAACACAGGGCCGTATTTCATTGTATTTTCCCTGGAAGGCCTTGATCGGCCATTTCGGGTCGGCAATGAGCACCCTGCCGAGATTTATCATATCGGCACATCCCTCTCTCAGGATATTTTCCGCGGTGTCAGGTGAACTGATACGGTTGGAAGCCATTACCGGAACAGACACTGCTTTTTTTATGTTCAGGGCAAGATAGGAAAATCCAGATTCCGGGAGCACATAGGGGAGCTGGGGCACTTTTGTTTCATGCCATCCCCCTGTGACATTAATGGCGTCAATACCGCTTTTTTCATAGGCGCCAGCAATAAGGGCAGCGTCCTTTAAGGTATTGCTGCCTTCAACAAAATCGTTTCCTGCCATGCGGATGGTAACCGGATAATGCGGGCCCACAGCTTCCCTGATTTTTTTTATCACTTCAATGGGAAATTTCAGCCGGCTGTCCAGGGCTCCGCCGTATTTGTCTTTTCTTTTATTGGTTTTTGGTGAAAGGAACTGGCTGATGAGATATCCTGCCGATCCAATGATTTCCACCCCGTCAAACCCGGCCCGCTTTGCCCTGGCGGCAGCCTGGGCAAAAGCTGAGATAACCGTCTGAATGTCTTCTATGGTCATCTCCCTGGGGGTTGTTTTTGAATATTTTGAATACACTGCAGAAGGCGCCATGGGGGTCTGATTGTCGATGAGAAAGGGATGGGCGTATGCCCCTGAATGAAACAGCTGAATCCATGATTTTGCGCCGCCTTTTTTTATGACAGCGGTAAGCTGCTTGAAATCATCAATGGCAGCGTCATTGTCAATACCGAGAAAGGCAATGCCTGAACCGATAAAATCCACACCGCAGGGGCCTACCGTGACAATCCCGGCTCCCCCCTCTGCCCTGGCTCTGTAAAATTCCATGTACCTGGAGTTGAGTTTTCTGTCAAAGGAATAGACTAGGCCTAAAGAAGGATAGGCAATTCTGTTTTTGATTTCAACGGTGTTGATGGATATTGGAGAAAAAAGCATGGAAAGGGGATGTCCCATGGTGCAGCTCCTTGGATAGTATGGTTAAGTGTTTTTCCGCCTCAATTCAAGGGCTTCCTCGTGAGTCGGGTCAATTTCCAGAATGTCTCTGATCACATCATCGGCAGCATAGGTTTTTTTCAGGTTGAAATAGATCCGGGCAATGCGAATCTTGATGTCAATGCTGCTTTCCACGTTTGCATCTGCTTTTTTGAACATGGTTAATGCTTTTTCAACCATGCCGAGTTTTTCATAGGCAATACCGAGTTTGAAAACCAGATCATACCGTTCCGGCTGGGAGACAAGCATGCCCTTTAAAAGGTCTTTTGCGTTGAGATAATCTGAGTTTTCAATGTAGATTGACAGAATTTTTTCCTTTGAAGCAGCCATGTCAGGAGATTTTTCAACGGCCTTTTCAAGTATCTGGTATGCCTCAAGGGGTCTGCCTTTTTTCAGAAGTTCATCCCCGAGCTCCATGGCCTTTGGAATGGCCCTGGGACTTATGCTTAAGGAATCGATCAGGTATCTTCCGGCTTTTTCCAGATCCCCTCTGTTCCTGTAGAATTCGCTGAGCATGTAGCGTGTTACGGCATCGTTTTTATTGATGGCAACCGCTTTTTTAAAACATTTTTCTGCAATGGTGTCTTTGTTGATTTTTATGTGCAGTTCGGCCATTTTTCTTAAGATGCGTGAGGCATTGGGCCTTTCCCGGAGGGCTTCCCGTATCTGTTCAATGGCGCCTGAAATATTGCCCTGTTCTTCAAGGTCCCTGGCCTTTTTTAGGGAGATGGCAACGGCATCTGGATTGTTGGCGCTGTGAACAATTGCCCTTACCTTGCTGTTCAGGGCTTTCATTGTCAATGGTTTTAAAAGAAAAGCATCGATTTCAGATTCAGCAGCCTCAACCACAAAATCCCTTTCTGATTCCGCAGTGATCATTATGACTGGCATATCCCTTAAAAAACGGTTCTCCCGGATTTTTCCAAGCAGTTCAATTCCGTTCATGACCGGCATGTTCAAGTCGATAACAGCCAGGTCCACGGGAATGGATTTCAGGATTTTCCAGCCTTCCCGACCGTTTCCAGCATGCCTTATCAGGCTGCCGAGATTCATTTGTTTGAACATATTGCGTATGGTCCGCCGCATACTTTTCATATCATCCACAATAAGAACAGTCATGGTGTCAAGGTCTATCATCGGGCTGTCTCCTTAATGTAACTTTCAATTTTGTCCTTAAGGGTAACTGCTTTGTTTTTTACTTTGATCATATTATCGCTTTTTATTAATTTTTCCATTTCCCGGGCAGTTTCAAGGATATCCAGGGCGCCTGCATTGGCTGCACATCCCTTTAATGCGTGACAGATGTCGCGGATAAGCATGTCATCTGTTTTATCCGTGGCTTTTATCAATCTGTCCACAAGTTCAGGTGCTTCCTGGTTAAAAGAGTCCACAACCGTCTGTATGAGATCCTGATTGTGGTCAAACCGTTCCAGCATTTTTTTTTCATCATATACCACAACTGACTTGTGTCTGCCAGAGGGAGCTTTGTGTGAATGGTTTTCTTTTTCCGCACGGGTTGCCGGCTGTGCCTTGGACCTGTTTTCTAACACTGACTGGGAAAGGCTGTTTTTATTGATTATTTTTGCAAATTTTTCAGGGTTTAGAGGCTTGGTAAGAAAATCATCCATTCCTGCCTCAATACAGGCATCCTTGTCCTGTTGAAGTACTTTTGCCGTCAGGGCAATAATTTTTGCAGGAACACATTGGGTCTTTTTTTCCCACTGCCGTATCTGCTGTGTGGCTTCAAATCCATCCATTACCGGCATTTGAGTATCCATAAGAACGATATCATAATTGCCGGCTTTAACCATTTCAACGGCTTTTTGCCCGTTTTCAGCCGTGTCCGCCTGGAAACCGAGATTGTACAGCAGAGATTCTGCCACCACCCTGTTGGTTTCTCTGTCTTCAACCAGGAGAATCCGGGTGGTGTATTTTTTATGTTCTGCAAGGCTGTGGCGGGTGATGATGTTTGGGTAAGCTGCTGGATTTGATTTTTTGTCTGCCAGGGCCTTAAAACAGTTTTCAAGAAGGAGTTTATCCACGGGTTTGCTTAGGAAGGCATCAAAGCCGGCCTTTTCAAAGCGTCTGGCATCTCCTTTTTTCCCTGTGCAGGAGAAAAGGATCAGCTGGACATCAGATGTCTTTGTGTTTTTTTTTATGTCCATGCCCAGTTTTTCAGCAAAAGCATCTGTTTCATGGATATTTAAAAGCACGGCATCAAAGGGGTGGTTAGCCAGACAGGCGGTTTCAAGGGCCGGTATGATTGATGCACTGTTTTCCATTCTCATGGTTTCAATGTTCATGGCCTTGATCTGTTCATCTGTTTTTATGCAGACACAGGGCTTGTCACTGGTCACCAGAACCCTGAATTTTTTTGTTTTCAGGGAAGTTTCATTTCTTTGTACAGGCGCCTTAGGGTTTTTCTTAAGTTCTGCAGTAAACCAGAAAGTGCTCCCCACAAATTCAATGCTGTCCACCCCAATGGTACCGTTCATTTTTTCAGCCAGACGTCTGCATATGGACAGGCCAAGACCTGTTCCTCCGTAATTTCTGACAATTGACGGATCTGCCTGGACAAAGGGGGAAAACAGATTGTCAGCCGCATCCGGATCAATGCCCATGCCGGTGTCTTCAACAATGAACTTGAGCCGGACTTTATTTTCTGTTTCTGATTCAAGGGTTACCCTAAGAGAAATTTCTCCGTCATCAGTAAATTTAAGGGCATTGCTGATAAGATTGCTGATAATCTGCCTGATCCGCCCGGGATCACCGCAAAGCTTTCTTGGGATTTTTGGGTCAATGGCATGCACAAAATCAATACCCTTCTGCTCTGCCAAGGCAGCTGGCATGGCAGTGATTTCATTGAATGTCACATCCAGGTCAAAGTCAATAATATCCAGATCCAGCCGGCCTGCTTCAATTTTTGAAAAATCAAGGATATCATTTATGATGGTCAGGATGGCATTGGCATTGTTTAAAATAATCTCAAGATATTTTTTTTCAACCCCGGGCAGAGGCCTTTCCATGAGGAGGTGAAGGATTCCCATAATTCCATTCATGGGTGTCCGGATTTCATGGCTTAAATCTGCCAGAAATGCACTTTTGGTTTGGTCTGCATTTTCAGCTTTTTCTTTTTCCCTGCGGACAGTTTTTTCTCTTTCAGCCTGTTTTTTCAGGGATATATAAAAAAAAGCAGCAGCAGCGGGAAACAGGGCAAGGAAATTAAAGCTGAAATAAAAGGGCGCCCATGTTTCAGCAATCAAAGAGGGCATGGGTATTTCTAAAAGGGTGAGACAGAGCAGAATGATTACCACCAGGGCTCCTGAAAGGCAGTACCACAGTATGCTGCGTAAATCGATGAGGGTGCCGGCACACCAGAGAATGGGAAACAGCCACACAAGGGCCGGGCTTTCAATGCCACCGGAAAAAAAAGATATCACTGCCACAGCCAGAGTCAACAGGATCAGGATAAGATGGATGAAAAAACTGCTTTTTTTCTTTTTCTTCATCTGAACAAAAAAAAGAATGCCCGAGCAAAGGACTGCTCCGGACAGGGTCAGTAAGCATAGGTTGATAGGTGTCATGTTTTTATCCAGGCAAAGGCAATGGATCTGCAGGGTTTTTTGATTTTTTTTATTGACAATTGTTTTAGATTGAAATAATTCTATCAAATCATGAATGATTATCAAACAGAAAATATATTTTTTAAGCAGACCTTAAGATTACCAGCAGACAATGTATGCTGGTGGCAGGGCTGGTTTTTTATCAGCGCCTGTCAGCTTGATTCTGTTTGATTCCATAAAAAGATAAGGCTGCAGGTTCAACACAGACCAGCAGCATTTTGTTTCAGGCATTGTTCTCTAAAGGCTGCTGGTTTTTAAAACCAGCAGCCTTTCTGGTTTATGGAGGAGGGGATGTAAAGGGATTTTTAGCTGAGGCAATAGGCAATAGCCTTTAGCCTTATTATACAGGTCAGTCTGCTTACAACTGCCTCAGCAGGCATGCAGGAATACAAACAAAACAGACGGAGGGAAACAATG
The DNA here is from genome assembly GCA_046482845.1 of Desulfobacteraceae bacterium. Classification (GTDB taxonomy): domain Bacteria; phylum Desulfobacterota; class Desulfobacteria; order Desulfobacterales; family Desulfobacteraceae; genus DATFJZ01. The sequence goes on from JAWOEJ010000231.1 coordinate 24,032, forward strand.
CTGATTGTAATGAAAAAAGGAACCACTGAAGAACAGGTTGAAAATGTTGTCAACATGGCTGATAAAAGAGGGTATACAGCCCGTCCCATTCCAGGCGGAGACAGGGTATCCATTGGTATTCTCTACAATAAAGGATCTGTGGATGCTGCCCTTTTTCTGGGCCTTGACGGGGTAAAGGAGGTTATTCCTGTTACCAAACCCTATAAGCTGGTAAGCCGGGAGGTAAAAGAGGAGAATACCATTGTAAAGATCGGCAGTGTAGCTTTTGGTGACGGGTCCATGCCGGTTATTGCCGGTCCCTGCGCTGTGGAAAGCCGGGATCAGGCCCTTGTTATAGCCCGGGCCGTAAAAAAAGCCGGAGCAGCCATGTTCAGGGGTGGGGCATTTAAGCCGAGATCCTCGCCGTATTCTTTTCAGGGGCTTGGAAAAGAGGGTCTTGAAATTTTGGCAGAAGTCCGCAAGGAAACCGGCCTTCCTGTTGCTACGGAGGTCATGGATATTGAAAATTTTGATCTTGTGGAAGCCTTTGCCGATGCTGTTCAGATTGGGACCCGCAATATGCAGAATTTCAGCCTTTTAAAAAGAGCCGGCCGGTCCACGCGCCCCATCATACTGAAAAGGGGGATGTCGGCCACCCTTCAGGAATGGCTCATGGCTGCTGAATATATTATGGAGGAGGGCAATGAACAGGTTATTTTATGTGAAAGGGGGGTTCGGACCTTTGTCAGACATTCCAGAAATACCCTTGACCTTTCTGTTGTTCCTGCGTCCAAAAAGGAGAGCCATCTTCCTTTGATTGTGGATCCCAGCCATGCAGCAGGGGTCAGGGATCAGGTGATCCCCCTTGCCTGTGCAGCAGCAGCAGTCGGGGCTGACGGGCTCATGGTGGAGGTGCATCATGTCCCGGACGAGGCTTTGAGCGACGGCGCACAGTCCCTGTATCCAGACCAGTTTTCATCCCTTATGAAAAAAGTCAATGCCATTCACGCCATTACAGGAGAATTGCTGTGAAGACTGTTCATGTCAAGGTAAAACACGGCGGCTCATCGGTTTATGTGGGTGAAACACTTCAGCAGGTGTCCCAGTACCTGCCCCGGGGAAAGGTCATCATCATTACAGATGAAACTGTAGAAAAAATTTACAGGCCGGTTTTTCCAGACGTCCCTGTGATTATTATTCCCACAGGTGAAGGAATAAAAACCCTTGCCACCTGTGAGATGATTTATCAGAAGCTGATTGAATTTTCTGCTGACAGAAACACCTTTATTCTTGGTATCGGCGGCGGGATTGTGTGTGACATTACAGGTTTTACTGCATCTACCTATATGCGGGGGGTGAAATTCGGTTTTGTTTCAACCACGCTTCTGTCCCAGGTGGATGCCAGTGTGGGCGGGAAAAACGGGGTCAATTTCAATTCCTATAAGAATATGGTGGGGGTGTTCTGCCAGCCTGAATTTGTCATATGCGACATATCCCTTTTAAACACCCTGCCGGCACAGGAAGTGTCTAACGGGTTTGCTGAAATCGTCAAACACGGTCTCATTGCCGATCCAGCCCTGTTTGAATTTATAGCGTCCAATGTGGATAAGGCCCTTGGCCTTGATTTTGATGTGATAGAAAAACTTGTTTATGATTCTGTGCGCATCAAGGCTGAAATTGTTGAAAAAGATGAAAAAGAGGCCGATATAAGGCGGCTGCTGAATTTTGGCCACACCCTGGGCCATGCCCTTGAAAAAACAGCTGCAGATAAACATCTCTCCCACGGCATGGCCGTCAGTATCGGCATGGTGGCTGCCTCTGAGTTTTCACGGCAGCGGGGGTTTCTTACAGACCAGGACTGCCTGCGGATCAGGGAACTGCTGCAGGGGCTGCATCTGCCGGTAACTTATGATGCTGATCCTGCCAGGATTATTGAGGCGGTTCAAAAAGATAAGAAAAGAGACGCAAATACCATTAACTTTGTTTTTCTTGAACAGATTGGTAAGGCTTTTGTTGAAAAAACCGGACTGACCCGGCTGGAACATGATGTAAGGTCATTGTGGAAGAAATAAGAGAAAAAATCTTATTGTTTTATATGAAAGTAATCAGCCGTCAGCCATCAGTACTCAGCTAAAACCTAACAGCTAACAGCTAAAAGCTAAAAGCTAAAAGCTAAGAGCTAACAGCTAACAGCTAAAACCTAACAGCTAACAGCTAACAGCTAACAGCTAAATGTCTGCTACCTACGACGAAGGCGTTCTGCACCATAGTCTGAGGCAAGCCTCCATGGCCGTTAAAATAACCAAGCTGAACATGGAATAAGCAGGACACCCGGCGCAACGATGATATTTGCGCCAACGGTGCGAAACAACATAGCCTGGGGCAACGCCCCAGGTAAAAGCGGGAAAACACAACGGCACGCTGAAAGCGTGCAACAATGCCGAAACTGGTGTTGGCCTCAAAATCACTTTTAAGGTGAAAGTAACCGATGATGACAGTGATCAACTCACCGTCTCTTTTTATCAATACA
>JAWOEJ010000242.1:0-8373 GCA_046482845.1 Desulfobacteraceae bacterium
GTATTTGCGGGGTTACTTCGTCCACAATGAACTTGGTATCGTTGGGTACCTGTTGCATGAAAATCCCTGAAATCTCCTTGTTCAGAACAGACCCGTCCACCCTGACGGCACCCAGAAAAGACATATTCAATAGAATGGAGAGTTTAATCAGACGGCTTTCCTTTTTGTCCCTTTCCCTGGCGGATTTACCCAGATCCAGGAAAAGCTGTCCTGACCCCAGTGAATCATCAGCAAAAACAGGAAAGGGAATCAAATATCTATTGGTATCTGAGGTGTGATGATTTAAAACCTGAAATTTTTCAATGGTTTCAGCAAACCCCTTTAAAGACCGGATCAGGCCTGGATCTTTTCCCGTATCTCCTGCCAGGGATTTTAAAACAAAGGCTTTGAGATCCAGATTAGAAAATTTTTCAGGCAGTTCTTTCCCGGAAACAGGAACATCTTTCCCCGCAGCTAAGGATTCCTTCCCCAAAACAGAAGATTCTTTCCCCAAAACAGAAGATTCTTTCCCCAAAACAGAGGGCGGATTAAATAAAAGCCGGGACAGATTTCTTTCGTGAAGCAGACCGCTTTGATTTAGAACCCGGGGCAGAAAACCCTTGTCTGCCTGTTCAGATTTTAAGGCCAGTTCAAGGAGTTTCTCCCCAAGCTGCTGCAGCATCTTTCCTGTCTGTCCGGCGCTTTCCCCCATAAGAGATGGATCTGCTTTCATTTCTGAAAAAAAAGGGCTGGACTGCAAATTTTCCTGGATGGACGTTTTTGTCACATCTGTGAGCCCACCAAACAGATTTTGTAAATGGGAAAAGGGACCGGCCTTTGTTAAAGCGCCAAGCAGGGCAGCAGCAGAGGGGACAACCCTGTTTAAAGGAGAGACAAGCTTTAAAATCTGAAGATTTTTTTCAGGTGTAAACTTCAGCTGAATGGTGTCCCCCTGTTTTAAATGAACACTGGTGTCTGCCACTATTTTTTTCCCTGCAATGAGAAGTTCGGCCTTTGACGGGGGGACGAGTTTCAGCACCCTGGCCTCTACAATTTGATTCTTTTTTAAAAAAGAAAGCACTGATTTTTCATTGGCCTCAGGTTTGAGCTTCAAGTCTGAAGATGAAATATCAATGCCCCTGATCACTTTTGATTTTCCATATCTATAAATTTCTGTTTAAGGCTGACCACAAGGTGCACCTCCCCCTTGGGCATGGACAGTTTTGAGGCAATGGCCTCTATGCCGAACCCCTGGGTGTATAAATCTATAATCTGCTTCTGCTGGTCAAACACATCCTCTTTTTTACCCGGGTCTGAAGAGCTGCTGCTGGAAGAGGGATTAAAAGAAGCATTTGAAAAATCATTGGGCCGATGGGGTGTTTCATGGTGACTGCTTCTTTTCTGGGATCTGTAAAGGGCCTCGGCCCTTGAAAGAAGAAGATTGATACTTATTATTCTTGAATCCAGAGCATCGTTGACCCCGTTTATCAATTTTTTCTTCTCTTTAATCTGACCGTCAAATGTTTTAGCCGCTCTTTCTGCTTCAGCAACAAGGGGCTCCAGCAGGGCAATAATCTCCTCTGCCGCTTTTTCTGCCGGATAACTGTCCAGATTTGACTTGAGTTTTGATCCTGAATCAAAACTCAAGTCTCCGGCTTCTGGTCTTTTTTTAAACGCTGCACTGACCCTTTTTACAAATATAAGCAAAAAAGCGCCAAAGACAAGGTCAACAAAGAGCTGTAAACAGATCCAGAATTCAATGGGAAACAATTCAATCATGCAATGGTATTAAGCAGACTCCCTGGAGAATCGGCTGTTTCATCCTTTTTTGATTTTTTTTTATTTTTTTTCTCAGCGTTTCTTTTCTGCCTTTCCCTTTCCCGGCGTGCTTCTCTTTCCTTTATGGCTTTTTCCTCTTTCTGCTTTGTTTTTTCCGGCTTTTCAGTTTCCTGTACACTGCTTTTTTCAAGGGCCTCCCGTACTGCCTGATGGTCTGCCAGCTGTTCAGGCAGGGGCGCATTGGGTTTTACATGGTGTATGGCCTCATGCACTGCCCCTGACTGCTGAATGACTATATTGTGTCCGGGTATGGTTGTCATGCAAACAACATCTCCTATCCAGTTTTAAACCTTGTAAAACTGACCTTTTCTATATAGTTTTCAGGAAGCGCGCTGTTCAGAGCATTTTTTACTGCAGAAAGCAGCTCTTTTTCAGACACCGCATTTGAATCCCTGGAAATAGCATGGTTGATGGCATCATAAATTATATCCCTGTAAAGGGCCATATGTTTATTTATTTCGACAAGGGCTTCGCCGCGGGAATAATCTATTGAAAGGTCAGCGGAAACATAGACAAACCCGTCGTCCTCAGAAGACGAAAACACAAAAAAACCTTTCAGGTCAACAGTACCTGGATCGGGCAGGCCTGCTGTTTTCTGAAGATTAATCTCCACGGTTTCCACCTCAGGCACATTGACCTGAACCGGTTCTTCCACAACAGCCTGATTTTCAGGCCCAATCCTGTCTTTCAAGGTGTTCACAATATAATAGGACATACCTGAAACTAATAAAACAACACATATGGACGCAAAAATCAAAACTTTTTTTAACGAAACCCTTTTCTCTGCAAATTTTTTTTCTTCTTCCCGGGCGTTTCTATCTTCCTTTAGCTGACTGTCTTCTTGTGTCTCCAATACAACCTGATTGCTTTCCTCTGCTTCATCGCCGGGATACAGTTCATTATCATCTTCATCATCTTCTTCTTCATAATCGTCATCTTCCTGATCGTCATCTTCCTGATCGTCATCTTCCTGATCTTCATTTTCCTGATCTTCATTTTCAAGGGAAACATCCGAATCAAGATCGCCGAGAAAATCTTCATCCTCCTCCTCAGAGCTGCCCAGCAGAGAATCAATATCCTTCTGAGATATCAGAGATGTCCCGTCTTCCTCATCATCTACCAACTCATCATCGGGATCATCCAGCAGAGAATCAATATCCTTCTGGCTGACATCCTCCCCCTGTTTTTCCAAGGAAACCAGGTCTGCTGCATCATCCGGATCTTCTTCTGAAGCAGGCTGAGGATCAGGTTGTTCTTGTGAATCAACCTGTGAATCGGGTTCTTCTTTTAAATCCGGCTGCTGATCCTGTTCTGAAAGGGCTTTTGGCTCCTGTGGCGGTTCAATTTCATCATCCGCCTGGTTTTCAGCTTCTTTATCTTCCTTTATCAACTGATCCAGCACTTCCTGGGTAATCAGACAATCCTGAATATCAATCCCCTGGGATTCATCAATCACATCCTCACTGCCGGATTCAGGTTCCTTGTTACCATTTTCTGAATCACTGAGATCACGCCCTTCTGATGAGTCTTCCAGATCACTGGATGAGGAGTCCTCCAGAAGACTGTCTATGTCATCCTGGGAAATCAGCTCTTCGGCTTCTTCAGCATCTTCCATGTTTTCTGATTCACTGAAATCAGCCCCGTCAGAGGAGTCTTCCAGATCACTGGATGAGGAGTCCTCCAAAAGACTGTCTATGTCATCCTGGGAAACCAGCTCTTCGGCTTCTTCAGCATCTTCCATGCTTTCTGATTCACTGAGATCAGCCCCGTCAGAGGAAGTTTCCATGTCACTGGATGAGGCGTTCTTTAAAAGGCTCTCTATATCATCCTGGGAAACCAGCTCAAAATCATCGTCACCCATGTCATCAGAATCATCATCTGAAGAGGTGCTGCCCATGGCTGAGCCGTTTAAAAGGCCGTCTATATCATCCTGGGAAAGCTCCCCAAACTCTTCTTCTTTGTCTGCCCCGTCAGGACCCTCGTCCTGGCCGGATTCCAGAAGCTTATCAATATCATCCTGGGAAACAAGATCGTCATCTGTTGTGGTATCAGACATTTCAGGCCCTCTTTACCCCCTGTGTTTTTTATATAACGTCCATGCCTTGACAGGCACAACGCTGTTAGCTTTTAGCTGTTAGCTTTTAGCTTTTAGCTGTTAGCTTTTAGCTGAGTACTGACGGCTTTCATCCTTTGTTGTAGCCGGCTCGATGATCATGGGCCGGCCATGCCGGTTTATGTTGACTGAAAATAATCCTGAAGTTTTATTTTCAGCTTGATCAATGCGGCGGCGTGGATCTGACATATCCGGGATTCTGTCAGAGAGAGCACCTCACCGATTTCCTTTAAAGTTAATTCTTCATAATAGTAAAGGGTAACAACCAGTTGTTCCTTTTCTCCCATTTTTTTTACAGCCTCTGCCAGAACAGCTTTCAACTCCTCCCTGTCAAACAAATCGGCAGGATTGTCACTGGCTTTTAACCCGGATACAAATCTCTTGTTTGACAAGGGACTGATTCTGTGCGGGGATAAAAAGGCATCCAGGCTTAAAATCGCAGCACCGTGAATGGATGTCAGCATATTATAATAGGCATCAAGGTCAATGCCAAGGGCCTCTGCCACTTCAGGATCAGAGGCAGGAACGCCGGTTTTATCTTCTATTTTCTTTGCTGCCCGTGCAATGTCCTGAATTTTTTTTCGCATGGACCTGGAATACGTATCCATGCTTCTCAGCTCATCAAGTATCGCCCCTTTTATTCTGTACTGGGCATAGGTCTTGAGACTGACGTGCTTATCTGTATCAAATTTATCCACCGCATCAATCAACCCCAGAGACCCTGCACTGACAAGCTCGTCAAAAAGCACATTTGAGGGCAGACGTCTGGCAAACCTTGATGCAATATACTTGACCAGATACGCATATTCCAGGATTCTGTCTTCCCGCCACCTGTCGTCTTTTTTTTTACCCATAGATTTTTTGTGAGGGCGCTGCCGCATCAAATAATTTTTTCATAAAAAAAGTTATGTTTCCGTCTGCATTGGTTCTTCTTGGCGACTTAACCACTTTTTCTGCAAAATCTCTAAACACGGCAACTGAAGGAGAAGTGCCGGCAAAATCAATAACCGGACTTCGATTCATAACCGCCTTTTTTATCATAGGGTCAAAACTTATAAATCCAAAATATTCCAGCACCACATTTCCAATAAACCTGTCCAGTGCTCTGCTCAATGAGTCATAAACGGATTTTGCCTCTTTATCTGACTTTACCATATTCACTACCAGTTTAAAATACCTTGTTCCATATTCTTTGGATAAAACCTTCATAAGGGCATAGGCATCTGTAATGGAAGTGGGTTCATTTGTAGCTACAACAATGGATTCATCTGCTGCGGAATTAAAATAAAGCACATTGGAGGATATACCTGCCCCGGTATCAACCAGAACGATATCAATTGTATCGCCAAGGTGTTCAAATGCATTCAGCAGATTGAGCTTTTCACCATCCTCAAGCCGAGTGAGATTTGCAAACCCTGACCCTGCCGGAATAATTTTTACACCGTGACGGGTGGTGACCATAACATCAGACAGGCTCATTTCTCCGGCTATCACCTGGCTGATATTATATTTGGGCCTGAGATTGAATATAATATCAATATTACCGAGCCCCACATCTGCATCAAGGACCACAACTCTTTTACCGCGCTGGCTCAGGGCAATGGCTAGATTGCCCACAAAATTGGTCTTGCCGACGCCTCCCTTGCCGCTGGTCACAGCAATGACCCTGGGCACAGCCCCTGTGCCGGCGGATTTTCTTTTTGCCAGTTGTCCTTTCTTTACAATATGCCGCAGTCCATTTGCCTGATCCACCTTTTATATCTCCTTTTCACCGTAACCCTGATTGTCCTGATTCAACAGATCAGCACCTTTTTTATATGAAAGCCATCAGCCGTCAGCCGTCAGTACTCAGCTAACAGCTAACAGCTAACAGCTAACAGCTAACAGCTAAAAGCGTTCATGCTTTGTTGTATCCGCCAGGACATATGGGTTATATGAAACAGCCGGGCGCCGCCCCCAGCGGTTGCATCTTGTCTCAAGCCTCGGTTCCCAGCACAATACCCAGCATTGTACTGACATCCGGGACAATAAGATCCTCCGGAACTTTCTGTCCATTGGTAATAATGGATACCGGCAGTTTCATCTGACTGATCTGATCCACAATTTTACCGCACCGTCTGGCTTCGTCAATTTTTGTAAACACGTAGCTGTCAGGCTTTAATGAGGAAAATGCCCTGGCAGCCTGTTTCATATCCTCAAAATCCGTGGTCACACTCAAAACCAGATGCACTGACATGTTAAAATTCCCGTTTATCATCTGTGTGGCCTCGTTCATCCTTACACTGTCTGAATGGCTGTGCCCGGCTGTATCAATGAGCACCACATCCATCCGGCCCATATTTAAAAGGGCTTTTTCAAGATCTTTTCTGGTAAAGGCGGAAACAGACATCAATCCCATAATGGATGCATAGGCTTTTAATTGCTCATAGGCGCCGATACGATAATTATCAATTGAAACAAGGCCCACCCTTTTTTTTCTTTTAAGACTCAGTTCAGCAGCAAGTTTTGCAATTGTGGTGGTCTTTCCAACACCAGTGGGCCCTACAAAGACAGCCACATGGGGATGGCCCGGATCTGACGGCAGGTCAAAAAAATCTTTGGTTTCTATCTGCCGGACAAACTGTTTGATCACATATTTCTTTAAAGCTGCCCCTTTTTCCGTTTCCGGAATTTTATCCTTATCCATGGCATAAAGGGCGTTCTGAAGTATAAAGGTTACCATCTTTTCAGATACACCGCTGCGCAGAAGGGAGGCAAACAGGCTCTGGGTTCCTGGATAGGCGCAGATCATATTCTGCATTCCCGAACCAAACCCCACAAGGGAAATCAAATCCTTTATGCTGAGAAGTTCTTCTTTTATTCCACCGAACACATCTGCTGACTGATCCCGGGAAGCGTTTTTTTCAAAACCCCCTTTTTTTATCCGGCCCGGACTGCCTGACACGGCTGCCTCAACCTCAAACATCTGACGGGTATAGGGGGAGCTCGGGCTTCTGGGAAGTTTTCTTGTGGAGAGAATCATGGCATCCTCTCCTAAAACTTCTTTAACCTGGGCTAAGGCCTGCTGAATACTCTGGGCCCTGAAAATCTTTTTTTTCATTTTTTGAATTTTACCTTTCCCCCTGCTGTCAGGGTAATATCATCAATGATTTCTGCATGGGATATCACAAAAACCGAAGGGACAGCATGCTCAACCAGTTTTCTGAAATGGCGGCGCAGGGCCGGGGGACATATGATAACAGGCTGAACATCCATGGCAACCATTTTTTCAACTTCGCTGCTTACGGCATTGATAATTTTTTCCACGGTTCCGGGATCAACTGCCAGGTAAGAGCCATGCTCGGTATGTTTTATATTTTTGGTCAGCATCTCTTCCAGATCCCGGTCAAGGGTAATGACCTGAAGACTTCTGCCCTGGCCCAGATAAGGCGCAAGCATGCCCCGGGCAATTTTCTGCCGGACATACTCGGTCAGCAGATCCGGATCCTTGCTCATGGGTGCATAATCGGCAAGGGTTTCCACAATGGTCAGCAGATCCCGGATGGAAATCCGCTCCCGGAGCAGATTCTGAAGCACTTTCTGAACATTGCCCAGGGTCAGCAATGCAGGAATCAGCTCTTCAACAGCCTTGGGGTTGGTTTTGGACAGATTATCCAGAAGGTGCTGAACATCCTGGCGGCCGAGAAGATCATGGGCGTTGTTTCTCACCACTTCAGTGAGATGGGTGGCAATAACGGTTGAATTGTCCACTACAGTGTAGCCTGCAAATTTTGCATCTTCCTCCCTGTCCGGGGAAATCCACAGAGCCGGCAGTTTAAAGGCCGGTTCAACGGTTTCTATACCGTCTATTTTTTGGGCAATCCCCCCGGGATCCATTGCCAGAAGATGATTCACCATAAGTTCTGCACCTGCTGTTTCAACGCCCTTGATCATAACCCTGTACTGGGCCGGGTTAAGTTTGAGATTATCTCTTATATGTATGGGCGGGATGATAATTCCCATTTCACTGGCAAACTGTCTCCGGATGGCCCGGATTCTGCCCAGAAGCAGGCCGTCCTGATCCTTGTCCACAAGGGGAATAAGCCCGTATCCCACTTCCAGTTCAATGGTATCCAGGGACAGGAGATGATCCACCTCTTCAGGGGCGCCGGCTGCTTCTGCCTCTTCTTCAGTGCCAGGTTCCTCTTCCTCTTCCATATCCTTTTTTCGTAAAAAATACCAGCAAAATGTCCCCATCACAACCCCAAGGGTCATAAAAGGAAACGACGGCAGCCCGGGCACCAGACCAAAACAAAAGATGATGACTGAACCAATATAAACCGGGGTGGGACTGGACATCAGATGGGAGAAAAAATCCTTACCCATCCTGTTTTCTGAACCTGAACGGGAAACCAGAAGCCCGGCAGCCGTTGAAATCAGAAGAGCGGGAATCTGGGTTACAA
>JAWOEJ010000333.1:0-9639 GCA_046482845.1 Desulfobacteraceae bacterium
AAAATTTCTCTATGACAATGTATACAGGTCTCCGTCGGTTCACAGCGAGTTTGTCAAGGCAAAAAAGGTGATAAAGGAGCTGTACATCTATTTTATGGAAAACACAGAACATCTTCAAAGGGAGCTTGAAAAAATGGAAATGGCGCCGTGGCATGTCTCAGACAATTCTCTGAGCCGGTCGGTGTGTGATCTGATTGCAAGCATGACGGACCGGTATGCCATGGAACTCTACACTGAACTTTTTTTCCCAAGGCCCCATGTCTGAGAAAGATCATCAAGGTGACAAAACAGCACGGGAAAATACTATTACTCGATGATCAAGTTTTTATATCTGATTTCTCGAAAATGGGGTCAGGCCTGCGTTATTGTCATTATCTTCCCTATCCAGTATAATCCCAAAAACGCCGTAGATAATGACAATAACGCAGGCCTGACCCCTCACAGGTATTCCATAAAAATCTGATAATCGAGTCACAGGAATATAAGATTGCCACTTAAAGACAAAGAAGCGTTTTTTGCACAGCTCTCAAATCTCTATAAAATGATGGACAATGCCTGGGATGAGGCGGCATCCCATTACGGGTTTAAATGCAGGGGGTGCGGGGAAAACTGCTGTGAAACCAATTTTTACCATCACACCCTTATTGAAAAGCAATACCTTTTAAAGGGATTTGCCGGGCTTGACAGGGATCTTGTGAAAAAAATCAGGGACAGCGCCGCAAGGGTCTGTGAAAAAAGGGCTGAGGCACGGCTCAGTCAGGAGAATATCCGGATTATGTGTCCGCTGAACAAAGACGGGTGGTGCCTGCTTTACGCGTATAGACCGATGATATGCCGGCTCCACGGAATTCCCCATGAACTGTGCAGACCCGGCAGTTCTGTGGTAAGAATGCCGGGATGCAGCGCCGGGGAACCTCTTTTTAAGGCCAGGCCTTATTTTAAGTTTGACAGAACTGTGTTCTATTCCAGAATGGCAGAACTTGAAATGGCGTTTCGGCAGTTTACCGGGAAAAGAGAAAAAATAAAGCAGACTGTGGCTGAGATGCTTCTGGGCTGACAGTTTGAAAAATTTTTTGGAATATGTCCCCCTGGCGAAACGCAGGAGACGGGCAAAAAGACAAGCAAGATGCGTTGATTGTTTTTTGGAAGATCCCTTAATCTGTTTCACTGATATCAGGTGTTTAAACCCGGCCTGATACCCGACCCGGGTCAGATATTCAAACAACACCTGATTCAAACAACACCGGGGGGCATGGGCTGGGCCGGTTCCCCGCCAAGGACGTAGCCGCCGTCCAGGCGGATGACACTGCCTGTCATGTAGGGTGCGTCCCTGATGATAAAAAGAAGCATCCGGGTAAGGTCATCGATTGTGCCGGTTCTGCCCATGGGTATGTGGTCGATAATGGCTTTTTTTTCATGGCTGGTTAAGACTTCTTCCCATCCCCGGGTGCCCTGGCCGTGTCTGGTTTCAAAAATTCCCAGCATAATTTCATTGACCCGGACCAGAGGGGCGCCCATGCGGGCCCAGGTTTCTGTCAGCAAAGATACCCCACGGTTGGCTGCTGCATATCCTTCATTAAACAGCACTGATGCAGGGCCGCAACGTCCTGTTATCCCGGCAATGGATGAGATATTGATCACAACACCCCTGTCTGATTGTTTTAAAAGGGGGAACATTCTGTCAAACACCCATTGCTTGGCCTTGAGTGTGGTGGCCATTTCCAGATCCCACTGCTCTTCATTATATTCACCATGGACAGCAGGCCATCCTCCCCGTTCAATATTGTTCACCAGAATATCAAGTCTGCCGTATTCTTTCCTGATTTTTTCTGCCAGATGCGTGACCTGGACTGGATCAGTCAGGTTGGCATCCACAATGAGGTATTCTGCTCCTGAATTTTCAAAAGCCGCTTCCATTTCCCTGAAGCTTTCTTTCCAGTCGTGCCGGGTTAGAACAAGATTTGCCCCTTCCCGTGCAAGGGCCAGTCCAATGCCTTTTCCAATGCCCTTGACTGCGCCGAGGACCAGGGCTGTTTTTCCCTTTATCTCCATAAGCGTTTTTCCTTTTATATGAGACAGCCGATTAAGAGCCCCCAGCGGTTGCCTGTTTTATTCATTGTACTGAATGCCAAACAGCGCGTACCTGGCCCATGTCAGGCCAAGTTTCAGCAGGGCGGTATCGTCTGTCTCTGCCTTTTCAAGAACCGGGACCGGGGCATGGAATCCTTTCAGTAAATCACTGCCAAAGACTTTTTCCTTAAACCTGTCCAGATCATAACAGGACAGATAGAATTTCTCTGCAAGGGGGTGTTCAAGTTCCCCGGGCATGATTCTGTTCTTAAGGGAGATAAGCTCCATGAGCATATCATTCATACGATTGTAAGGTGCTATATCCTGTCCTTTTAACCATTCTCCCACGGTCTGGCTTCCCTTTTCCCTGAACCCTTTGCAGTGGGGTTCCTGTATCAGGGCGTAGTATTCGGTGACAACGCCGGTTTTTCTGGATCGGGACACTGCCCTGGCAAGGGGGTACATTCTGCAGGATGCCGGGCGGTCCCTGTATACCGAGCACCCCTGTTCTGTAACAAAGGGGCATGCCTGGTCCGGGCGGCCATCAAATTTCAGGCTTACCACAGGTAACCCGGATTCCGGTCCAATATGGGACAGGGTATATTTTTTTAAAAAGGCAGTGGAATTCAGCTTCAGATTGTTTTTAAGCCTTAAAATATCGTAGGGAAAAAGAAACTGATTTAAATCTCTGCAACAGTCATTAAAACAGGTGAGGTCCGGGCGGCACTCAAAATTCATGGTATCATTCAGTGATACAGGTATCATTTCCTCTGTCATTTCATTCCCTTTCAGGTCTGGTTTTAAAAAGCTGCCGGGCCGGTGCCCGGGGGACAAATTTTTCTGCGCCCTGACTCAAACGGGCCATAACTTTTGCCGGGTTTGGGTCATCCTGGTAAAAAAATATCCCGCAAATGAAAATTAAAACTACTATATCTTGTGAAAATAATCAAGCAACTATATATATATTGGATTTTTTTGCGCCTGAACAGGGCAATTTTTTTTTTGATTAAAATAAGAGATCAAAAGTACTTGACAAGGGATATAGACGGATGCTACTGTCCAATCGTTTATGCAAAACCTGGGTAAATTTCCGGTTTACCCGGTTGGCTGAACACGAAACAAGGATGACAGACCAAGAAAGGTCTAATTATAATAAGGCGGGAAAGGTTGTTAAAACCGCAGTATATTAACTAATGTGTTGGTTTTCCCCCGGGGGGCTGACACGAAATTCAAGGAGGTATTTTAAATGCCATCTTTTGTAATTGCAGAGAAATGCGACGGCTGCAAGGGTGGGGACAAGACTGCATGCATGTATATCTGTCCTAACGACCTGATGGTTCTTGAACCCAATGAGATGAAAGCTTACAATCAGGAGCCGGATCAGTGCTGGGAGTGTTACTCATGTGTAAAGATCTGTCCTTCACAGGCAATTGAGTGCAGGGGGTACTCTGACTTTGTACCAATGGGAAGCAGTGTTGTTCCAATGATGGGAACAGAGGATATTATGTGGACATGTAAATTCAGGAACGGGGTTGTAAAACGCTTTAAATTCCCCATCAGGACAACACCTGAAGGCGAAGCAAATGCATATCTGGACCTTAAAGGAAAAGACCTTGAGAGTGGGCTCCTTTCAACCCAGGAAGCGGATGGGTATACTCTGGTAACACCACAGGAACTTGCATAACGATAGTCACCCATTGAATAAAGATTATTTTACAGATTACACTTGGAGGTATAATAATGGCATTACCTAATAAGCCTGTTGGTGAGCTTAAAGCGGTTAAGGATCCGGAAGTTGACAAAAGAGACGTTGACATTCTGATCGTTGGCGGTGGTATGGCTGCCTGTGGAGCAGCATTTGAAATTAAAAAATGGGCAAGCGATGACACCAAAATCCTGCTTTGTGACAAAGCAGCCCTTGAAAGAAGCGGTGCAGTTGCACAGGGCCTTTCAGCAATCAACACCTATATCGGCGACAACAAACCTGAGGATTATGTCCGCATGGTAAGAAACGACCTTATGGGTATTGTACGCGAGGACCTGATTTTTGACCTGGCGCGTCACGTGGATGACTCAGTACATCTTTTTGAAGAATGGGGACTTCCCATCTGGAAAAAAACAGATGACAACAAAAACCTTGACGGTAAAAAAGGTCTCAAGCTTGGAACACTGAAATCTGGCGCAACCCCTGTAAGAACAGGTAAGTGGCAGATTATGATCAATGGTGAGTCTTATAAGAGAATTGTAGCCGAGGCTGGAAAACTGGCCCTTGGTGAGGACAACATCATTGAAAGATGTTTTATTGTTGAACTCCTCAATGATAAAAACGATCCCAAGAGAATTGCCGGTGCTGTAGGGTTCTCCCTCAGGGAAAACAAAGTATACATCATCAATGCAAAGGTGATGATGGTTGCCTGCGGCGGCGCTGTTAACATCTACCAGCCCCGTTCAGTTGGTGAAGGAAAGGGACGTGCATGGTATCCCGTATGGAATGCAGGCTCTACATACACAATGGCTTTAAGAGCCGGTGCTGAGCTTTCCATGATGGAAAACAGATTCACCCCGGCCCGTTTTAAAGACGGTTACGGTCCTGTTGGCGCCTGGTTCCTTCTTTTTAAAGCCCATCTTGAAAACGGCCTTGGAGAAAATTTTGCAGCCAGCGACCGTTCTAAAGCAGAACTTGAAAAATTTGCACCTTATGGAACTGCAGCTGTCACACCGACCTGCCTGAGAAATCACCTCATGCTCTTTGAGATGAGAGAGGGACGGGGTCCGGTTATCATGAAAACCACCACTGCCCTGGCAAAGCTGGGTGAGTCCATGAGCAAAAAAGAGCTCAAGCACCTTGAGTCAGAAGCCTGGGAAGATTTCCTTGATATGACATGCGGCCAGGCCAATCTTTGGTGTGCAACAAACACAGAACCTGAGAAAAAAGATTCAGAAGTTATGCCCACTGAGCCTTATCTGCTGGGTTCACACTCTGGATGCTGCGGTATCTGGTGCTCCGGTCCTAACGAGGACTGGGTTCCTGATGAATACAAATGGGGCTACAACAGAATGACCACAATCAATGGTCTGTTTACAGCGGGTGACGGCGTTGGTTGCTCTGGACATAAATTTTCTTCCGGTTCCCATGCTGAAGGCCGTATTGTTGCAAAAACCATGGTTCAGTATCTGAGAGATCAGGGTGACAAGGTTTCCGGTATTAAAGAAACCGATGAAGAACTGGTTGATCTGGTTTACAAACCCGTCAGAACCTATCTTGAGAATTGTGATTATACTACAGCCACTGACATTAACCCGAAATACTGCAAACCGTCCGGAATGGCCATGCGTCTCATGAAGATGACCAATGAGTACGGCGGCGGAACTGCTACTTACTATCTCACCGGTGGTAAATCCCTTGAGATCCTTATGGAAAATTTTCAGATGTTCCGTGAAGACCTTGATAATATCGCAGCCGCTGACCTTCATGAACTGCTCAGAGCATGGGAAATTTTCCATCGTGTCTACACAGTTGAAGCCCATACCCGTCATATCCAGTTCCGTGAAGAATCAAGGTTTCCTGGATTTTACTACAGAGGCGATTTCCCAGGACAGAATGATGATGAATGGTTCTGCTTTGTTAACTCTACCTATGACAAAGAGAAGAACGAGTGGAATCTGAAAAAAGTTCCATACAAACAGATCATTGCCGATTAGTATCAGAGTGCTCAAGCACCGATTCAACTGATCTTTTCAGGGATGTTATCTGAACAATTAACCTCCAGGTGCATGCTGTTTCGTGCCTGGAGGTTTTTTCAGATTTTGGTACACAGGGTAGTCACCTCCTGTGTCCTTTATGCGAAACTGAGAACTGGAAACCTGAAATTTGAATGGAATTTCAAATTTCCAGTTTTGAGATTCAATTGTAAGGACGCAGGATGTCAAAGGTCTTACCCCTGATTCTGACATCCTTTGGCCTTTGTTTACTTTTAATATTTATAAATGCACGGAGGGACAGCATGACTACAGACAAATCAGCCCCGGCCGGTGGAAGCATCATGGTAGTAGGGGGCGGTATCAGTGGCTTGACAGCCGCCCTTGAAGCTGCCGAGGTGGGGTATGAGGTTTTACTTGTTGAAAAAGAACCTTCCCTGGGTGGAAGGGTTTCCCAGCTTAAGAAATATTTCCCCAAATTATGCCCGCCAACATGTGGACTGGAGATCAACTACCAGCGCATAAAAAATAATCCCAAAATCAAAGTGATAACCATGGCGGAAGTGGAAAAGGTTGAGGGTTCTGCCGGTGATTATACAGTCAAGGTCAAAATCAGCCCAAGATATGTCAACGAAAACTGCACAGCCTGCGGCGAATGCGAAAAGGTCTGTGAATCAGAAATTTCCAATGAGTTCAATCTGGGTATGGATAGAAGAAAGGCTGCGTATCTCCCCCACAACATGGCCTTTCCCATGCGCTATGTCATGGCACCGTCCATGTCTGCGGAAGACAGGGAAAGAGTAAAAGCGGCCTGTAAATATGATGCCATAGATTTTGATATGCAGGAAAGGAGTCTGGATTTCAAAGTGGGCGCTATTATCTGGGCCACCGGGTGGAAACCCTATGATGCAGCCCGGATTGACAACCTCGGGTTTGGCAGATATCAGAATATTATAACCAATATGATGCTGGAACGTCTGGCTTCTCTGAACGGCCCCACCCAGGGAAAAATATTACGGCCTTCGGATGACAAGGCGCCTGAAACCATTGCTTTTGCCCAGTGCGCCGGGTCCAGGGATGAGAACCATCTGCCCTACTGCTCATACATATGCTGCATGGCCACGCTCAAGCATGCCACCTATATCAGGGAACAGTATCCTGAAGCCAAAATCTATATATATTATATTGATATCAGGACTCCGGGCCGGAAATACGAGAATTTTTATAAAAATCTCAAGGAAGATGAGAATATATTTTTTATTAAAGGCAAGGTGGCTGAAGTGTCTGAGGATGAAGCCACAGGCAACATCAATCTCGTAGCCGAGGATACTCTGTCCGGCGACAAGGCCACCAGGAATGTTGATATGCTGGTCCTTGCAACCGGAATGCAGCCCAACACCGCAATGGACAAACCCGATGCTGACCTTAAATTCAATCCAGACGGTTTTATTGTAAACGATTTTAAGAAAGGCGGCATGTTTGCAGCAGGCTGCGCCAACAAACCTGCAGATGTTGTAACATCCAACCAGAACGCAACCGGGATGGCCCTTAAAGCCATTCAAACCCTGGTGAGGAGGTAAGGATAATCATGGATAAAAAATACGGTGTATATATATGCACAGGCTGTGGAATCGGTGATGTCCTGGATATGGAAGATCTTGTAGATGTTCCTGAGGAAGAGGGCGTTTCATGTAAAACCCACCCCTTTCTCTGCGGGAAAGAAGGGCGTGCGCTGATACAGAAGGATGTAGATGAGGGCAAAGTCAATTCAATGGTGATTGCCGCCTGTTCGCGGCGGGTTAATTTTGATGTGTTTAAGTTTGACAACTGCATTGTTGAACGGGTCAATCTCAGAGAGGGGGTTGTCTGGCCCCATTCCAGGGAAAAATACCCGGCTTTGACCGAGGACCAGAAGGACGATGAAGAACACTTTGATCCCATTCAGATGAAGGCTGAGGATTATATTAAAATGGGAATGAAGCGGGTGGAAAAGGTAAAACTGCCCGAACCCTATAAGCCTGAGACTTTTTCTAAAAAAATTCTTGTGCTGGGCGGCGGTATAACCGGGATTTCAGCTGCCCTGGACGCAGCAAAAACCGGATATGAAGTCACCATAGTAGAAAAAACAGCGCAGCTTGGCGGATATGCTGCAAAAATGCGCTCTCAGATGCCTGTTGAAGATCCCTATGAAGCACTGATACCCCCGGTAATTGCTGAAAAGCTGGCTGAAATTGAGCAGTATCCCAATATCGAGGTGAAAACGTCGACTGAAGTTGCCCGGATTGCAGGGCAGCCCGGTGAATTTGTAGTTACTTTTAAAAAGCCCGGAGAAAAGATTGAGTTTGATGTCCCCTTCCCCCTTCCCGAGGAAATGAAGTTCGATGAAAGCGGGAATGAACTCAATGCAGAAGACCAGCATGCAAAATTTTTAGAGTACAACGAGGGACGAAAGGATATTCTCACCATTGATCCCAATGGTGAAATGTTCGGCGCAGTGATTCTGGCTGCCGGCTGGCGTCCGGCAAAGCTTGAAGGAGATGAATTTGCCCACCTGGGTGTTGATCTTCCCGATGTTATCACCAATGATGACTTTGAAAAAATTGCGGCAAAAGGTAAGATCGTCAGACCCTCCGACGGAAAAGAAGCCAAATCCGTTGTGTTTGTACAGTCGCCGGGCAAAGATGAAGATGATGCAGACTTTGAGTACTGCGGCGCTGTAACAAGCCTTGTGACCCTGAAACATGCCAAATATGTCAGGGAAGATTATGAGGACGGCAAAGCCTATATTCTGTATCAGAATATGAGAACTCCGGGTCTCCAGGAAAACTTCTATAAAGCCATGCAGCAGGACCGGGGCATTTTCATGAGCAAGGGGGCTGTAACCAGTGTCACCCAGCAGGGAGACAGTCTGCTGGTGGATGCCACAAAAACCTTGCTTGGCAATGATCTCAATATCCAGGCAGATCTGGTGGTATTGTCTGCCGGCATGGTTCCGGCCACCTATGATGATCCGGTTATCAACCTGGCCTACAGGCAGGGCCCGGGATTCAGGGACAATGATATATTCGGCCAGTATGCGGATTCCAATTATATCTGCTTTCCCTATGAAACCCAGAGAACAGGGGTTTATGCTGCTGGCGCTGTCCGCCGTTCCATGACCATTGAAGAGTCAATTGAAGATGCTGCCGGCGCCGCCCTGAAAGCCATTCAATGTCTGGAAAGTTCAGAACGCGGCGTTGCAGTTCATCCAAGGTCCGGGGACATGACCTATCCGGATTTCTTCTTCCAGCGGTGTACCCAGTGCAAACGGTGTACGGTAGAGTGTCCGTTCGGCGCCCTGGATGACGATGAAAAAGGCACCCCAAAGGTGAATCCCACACGCTGCCGCAGGTGCGGTACCTGTTTGGGTGCATGCCCTGAACGGATTATCAGCTTTGCTGATTACAGCATTGATTCCATCGGGTCCCAGATCAAGGCCGTGGGTGTTCCTTCAGAAGATGATTATGATGAACCCCCCTTTAGAATTCTCGCTTTGATGTGTGAAAATGACGCGTATCCGGCCCTTGACATGGTGGGAATGAACCGCAAGAACTACACCCCCAATGTCCGTGCCATTCCAGTCCGTTGCCTGGGCTCTGTGAATACCATATGGATCAAGGATGCCCTGGCCCAGGGTATGGACGGGGTTATTGTGATCGGGTGTAAAAAAGGAGATGACTATCAGTGTCATTTTATGAAAGGGTCTGAACTGGCCGAGATAAGGGTGAAAAAAATCGGTGATGCCCTTTCCAGCCTTGCCCTTGAAGAAGAGAGAGTCCGTTTTGAGGAAATTGCCATAGATGAGTATGACAGGCTTCCAGGAATGCTTTC
>JAWOEJ010000338.1:0-6669 GCA_046482845.1 Desulfobacteraceae bacterium
AAAAACCATAAAATACGGTGCTCTGCCAAAATGGCCGTGTATCCTGGAGTTGATCCCGTCTTTGGAATGAACGGGAACAATGGCCTTTATCACATAATTTTTATCCGGTTCAACATGGACAAAGGCGGATTCAATATTGTCGTAATCATTGAAAAGGATTTCTTCGGCCCGGTCAGCCAGGCTGTGGGTTCTGTAAAGCGGAAGAGAGGGATTTGTCCTGATAATGCATTCAACCATCTTAAAGGGGCCGGACTGCCTTATTTTGACCCCTGTGACCCCCTTGACACCGTAAATACTGTTGAGTTTTTCTTCAATTTCCGATTGAAGGTCTGAATCAAGATTGGCATCCATGAGAATCAGCACTGAGGTAATGGCTGTTTCTATGCCGAGTTTGACAATAAGAATTGATATAATCATGACAACAACGCCTTCCACATAGGGAATCTCCGCATAAACCAGCAGAATACCTGCCAGGACAACCAGGGATGTAAAAATATCAAAAAAGGCATCCCTTGCAGTGGCCATAAGCGCCTGGGAGCCAATGGCCTTTCCCACAGCCCGCTGTTTTACGGCAAGCACACAGGCAAGCCCAGAGGACACAAGTGCAGCACCAACTGGAAAAACAGGAAATTCAGTTGTCAGCTCCAGCTGAAACAATTTTCCCCAGCCTTCCCTGAAAAGATCCACTCCAATATAAATAATCAGCCCGCCTATGAAAAAACAGGCCAGGGTTTCAGCCCGGTAAAGGCCGTAGGGAAACCGGGTTGTTTTTTTTCTGGAAGCCAGCCACAAACCAATGAGGGAAGTTAAGTTTATCAGAACATCAGAAAGACTGTGCCAGGCATCTGCCACAAGAAGTTGAGAATTGAAAAAATGCCCCACAAGCCACTTGAATACAGCCAGAAGCAAAATCAACAGAGTGGAAATCAAAGCGATACGCTGCCCTCTTTTTAACTGCATGATTTTATTTGGCTGAATTTCTGTATTTGCCAATTTACATCCCCCAATGGCTGTTATTGTCATTTCAGGAACTTTAAAAAAAGCTGTGCACCTGCATCCCGGTAAAGTCAGCTTTTTCTAAAAACCCTTTTACTCCCATACTTTTGGACTGTATCCCCTGGGAAGATGAGCTGAGCCTTTTACACAGCTTAGACCTGTAGCGGCGTGAACCCTTTCAATAATGCTGTCAATATTTTCACAAAAGCCGCCGTTGGAATCATCCCAGCCGTCCTTGCCTTTTTTGGCAAAAGTGCAGGTACAGAAATGAATGGCTTCCGCCCCTTTTGACTTTAATATTTTTGCAAACTCAACGGCATTGTCTCCGGGGCACCGGCATGTAAACACACCCGCCGGCGCACATTCATCATATCGGGCAAACCCTTCTTTGGTATTGATCATGCTTTTGAAACATCCTGTCAAAGGGCATCTGTTCTCGTTTTTTTCACAACGGATAAGCGCAGTCTGCGTCATGTTTCCTCCTTTTGCTTTTTTTCCTGGTTTACATTATTTCCATATCTGTATAAAAAAACCTAAGGTCTACGTCCGCCCTGGCCCTGACCGCCACCGCCGCCCATACCGCGGCCGCCACCGCCGCCCATACCGCGGCCGCCGCCACCGCCCATACCGCGGCCGCCGCCGCCGCCCATGCCGCGGCCGCCGCCGCATGAACCGGCATTTCCACCAGATCCATTTGGGGAAACACCTGATTTTCCTGGTGCCGAAGGGGCTGCAGACCCGGAAAGGTCCCGATTATTAAACGCTTCTACAGCTTCCCTGACCGTACCGCCCTGGACGGTAAACACCTCAATATTGCCGGCTGTCAGTGCCTGCATTGCTTTGGGACCGCAATTACCTGTAACAATAGCCTCAACGCCTTTGGAGGCGACAAAGCCTGCCGTCTGAATCCCGGCGCCGCTGCTCAATTCCTTATTGTCATTTTCAAACACCTGAAAACTCATATCCTCTGTCTCAACAACAATAAAAAAATCGCTCCTGCCGAATCTTGTTTCAAGTTTTGAATTCAGATCTTTTCCTGTTGAACTTACTGCTATTTTCATTATAGTTTCCTCTCTTATTCGATGATCAAGTTTTTTAATGTTGACATTTACCTTTGAAGGGTCAGACCTGACCCCAATTTCGAAAAATCAGATATAAAAACTTAATCATCTATTCTTAGTTTTACGGACAAATCTGTATTCAAAACAGAAGCCCGAGATTTTATGAATTATTTTAGTTAACCGCAATACTGTTTTCAAGTCAATACAATTTTAAACAGCATACTGCTCTAGTGCTAAGCATTTCATGGGAAAATGTCAATAACAAACCGCAACACCGAATACTCGATGATCAAGTTTTTTTAATGTTGGTATTTACCAGTAAGGGGTCAGATATAAAAAATTGATCATCGAGTAATAAAAATTATCAGGGCCATACCGTGGTAAAAATCATCCTGAATTGACTTTTGGGTTAAAAAATATTAAAAGTCGATAATCAATTTTTTATAAACACAAGCCTGACCCCTTGCAGGTACAAAAAAAACCTGACCATCGAGTATAAAAAAACAGATATAGACACTGCACAAAAGGAGATCTTCATGAAAATAAGAAAAGCAGTTTTTCCCGTTGCAGGACTTGGCACAAGATTTATTCCTGCAACAAAAGCCATGGCAAAAGAAATGCTTACCGTTGTTGACAAACCCATTATCCAGTATGCCGTTGAAGAGGCCTTTTCCGCCGGTATAGAACAGATCATTTTTGTAACAGGCAGAGGGAAAAAAGCCCTGGAAGACCATTTTGACAGATCCTTTGAACTGGAACTCAGCCTTAAAAACAAAAAAAAGGATGACCTTTTAAAGCAGGTGGAAGAGCTGGTGCCAAAAACAGGAACTATTGTTTATACCAGGCAGAACGAACCCAAAGGATTGGGACACGCCATCTGGTGCGCCAGGGACATAGTGGGAGACGAGCCCTTTGCCGTACTTCTTGCAGATGATCTGATCAAATCAAAAACCCCGGTCCTCTCCCAGATGATTCAGCGCTTTGACCGGCTCAGAGCATCCATTGCCGCAGTAATGGAAGTTGAAAAAGACCAGACAGATAAATACGGCATTATCAAGGGAAATGAAATAGAGGACGATGTGGTGCGTATCCGGGGAATGATTGAAAAACCCGCACCGGAAGATGCCCCTTCAAATCTTGCCATAATTGGCCGATACATTTTAACCCCCCATATCTTTGATCTTCTGGGCCAGAAAAAGCCAGGTGCAGGCGGGGAAATCCAGCTGACCGATGCCATGGAAGAACTGCTGAAAACCCAGCCCATATTCGGGTATAAATTTGAAGGCACCCGTTTTGACTGCGGTGACAAGGCTGGATTTCAAATGGCCAATCTGGCTTTTGCCATGGAACGTCCTGAAATAAGAGAAAAGCTTTCAGACTTCATCAAAAGCATGCACCTGGGGTTGTGTGAAGGCAGTTGAATTAAAACCGGAATATCAGGCTAAAATGATGAATTGTAAAGGGAATACCGCTGCATCACTTTTCTGACATAACTTTTTGTCTCGTTAAAGGGAGGGATTGCATTGTATCTGTCAACGGCACTGGGTCCGGCGTTGTAAGCGGCAAGGACAAGGGGCAGTTTTCCGCTGTACCTGTTAAAAAGCCGTTTCAGATAAAGGGTGCCGCCCATAATATTCTGAAAAGGGTCAAAGGGGTCTGAAATGCCAAGGGCATTGTAATTATCCGGCATGATCTGCATGAGCCCCTTTGCCCCTTTCCTTGAAACAGCATGGGGATCAAAGGCAGACTCAACTTCAATTACAGCTTTAACAAGGGAGGGTTCAAGACCGAATTTCTCAGCTGCCATGGATATTTCAGAATCAAACCGGCTGGTATCCTGTGACGTATTTCTTCTGTTAAATGGACTGCTTCTCTGTAAATTGTTTCTTCCTTCTGGAAGTTCACGGATATAGAGCTCATAATTGGAAGAGGTGGGGACATTGGTGAAATGGACCACACCGTCGCTGTCAATGTACATATAAATATCCGCCAGGGCCTGCCCCGGCAGAGCCAGCACAACAACGAAAATTAATAAGCTGCACCACTTCATTGATTTCTTACCCCAAAACGTGATCTTTTGCGCAAAAATCAATCACTGAACTTTTTAAGAATCATCTTTTTCGGAAATACCGGCTTTGAAAGATAGGGCACTATATTATCAAAAAAAGTATCCACAAGACTCTGGAAAACAGCTTCTCTGTCCTGTTCCATTATAAAATTTCTCTCTGCTTCGTACACATAGGCCACAGTGGGACCCAATTTATCAATAATATCCTGAATTGAAATTCCGTTCAACTCCTCCCTTAAAAACATATCCCCTTTGATCTGAATGTTTATCTCTGCTTTCATTCTAACGATAAACGCATCATCTGAAATCCGTCTGGACAAATCAAAAATCTCCAGAAATTCACCATTTTCAAGCCTTTGTTGTCTGATTGCATTTTCTTCCATAAACCGGTGTTCCTTAAAACAGCTCCAGCTGTTTCTCCTTTATTTCAGGGGTCTTTAACGTATATTTCTGTCTGGTGTATTCTTTAAGCTGTTCTTCTATGTCAGACAGAAAACAGGATCTGCTGCAGTTTACAACAGATCCAAAAATATTTCTTTTTTTTGCATATGTCAAATAGAGAAGATCTCTGGCCCGTGTCATGGCAACATAAAAAAGACGGCGCTCCTCAGCCAGATCCGCAACGGGCCTGTTGTACCTGGAATAGGGGAGAAGCCCCTGTTCACACCCTGTGATGAACACAACAGGAAATTCCAGTCCCTTTGCCGCATGAATTGTCATCAAAGACACTTTTTCTGCTCCAGGCTCCAGGGCCTCAATATCCCTTTCCAGGGCAATGCGGTCAAGAAAGGGGGTAAGCCCCTTTGTGCTGTCATCCGCCTCCGACACCATCTGGTTGAACACGGCCGTACTTTGTTCCTCCTTTAAAATCTTTTCCTGAATGCCAAAATTTCCGGCAAGTATCTCAACGCTATTTTTTGTACTTTCAGCTTCCACCTCACAGCCCAGTTTCTCAATCTTTATGCAGGTCTGGGAAATGTTTTTCCAGATATCCTTTCTGATCCCCGGCAAAGGATCGTCTACAAGCCTGTGCAGCAGATGTTCAATGGTGCCGTCACTGGAATAAAACCAGTTCCTGAGCTTTTCCCTTGTCTTTTTGCCCCCACCTGTCTTTAAATGATCAAAAAGAATTTCAAGATCAGGCAAGGTGCCCCTTTTCCCCAGAATCCGGGCAAGGGCAACAAGCTCCTTAATGCCCGGCCTTGCCAGCACATTTTCCTTATCTGCCGTCTGAAAGGGAATTCCTGCCTGTTCAAAGGCGCTGGCAAAAACCCCTGCCTGTTTCCGGGTTCTGTACAGCACGGCAAAATCAGAAAAAGACCGTTCTGAAAATGAAGATGCATCTGCTTTTCCTGTATCCATGGAAAAAAGGGACAATCCGCCCAGAAGGCGTTCAATCTGCTTTCCCACAGCAGCTGCTTCAGCCTTGTCCGAAGCGGTTTCCAAAATAACAAGCCTGTTTTTTCCGTTGATATCGGAAAACAGTTTTTCCTTTTCACTGTCCGTTTCTGAACGGGTTATCATCTGAAAGGACGCGTTTAAAATGGTCTGGGTGGAACGGTAATTTTTATTTAAAATAATCTTTACCGCATCTGGATAGTCGGTCATAAACTCCCTGAAATACCGGTTGTCAGATCCTCTGAACCCGTATATGGACTGATCTGGATCACCTATCACGTTAAGCCCTTCACCTTTTCCGGCCAGCAGTTTAATCAGGAGGTACTGCCCCATGTTGATGTCCTGATATTCGTCTACAAAAATGAAGGAAAACCTGTTCTGCATGGATTCAAGGATATCTGCATTGGTTTTCATCAGATTTAAAACCATGGTTATCAGATCTTCGAAATCCACAAGTTTCCTGGATGTCATCAGATGGTCATAGGCTTTCCAGACCTTTGTGACCATTTCCTGATCCTTGTAGCCGAGAGCATCCCTTAACCCATCTTCACAGGTAAGCCCCTGCTGTTTGGCCCCTGCAATTTTCTTATCAATACGGTCAAGGTCTTTTTGGGTATTGGGGAACCCGGCATGTAAAAACGCCTGCTTAAGGATCTCTTTTCTGACAGCATCCTCTGCTACAGCAGAATCAAACTGTCCAAGTTCCTTTAAGACCGTCAGAGAAAACGCGTGAAAGGTAAAGGCAGCAACTGTTTTCCCTTTTCCCGGCACACTTTGCTCTATCCTCTCTTTAATTTCCCCTGCGGCCCGGTTGGTAAAGGTCAGCGCCAGAATCGATTCCGGCGCCACCCCTTTTTCAGAAATCAGACAGGCGATCTTTGCTGTAATGGTTCTTGTCTTTCCCGTTCCCGGACCTGCCTCAATAATAAGGGGAACACCTTCCACAGACAGGGCCCGGCGCTGTTCATCATTTAAAGTCAGACCGGAGTCATCCCGGGGAGAAGCATCTTCATTCCCGGCCCGGCCCGGCTGTTCTTTTTTATTGTGTTTTTTTTCAGGCCGTGTGCTGGGGCTGAAAATTTCCGGCCGGGGTTCAACACCGCTTTCCATGCCAGGGGATGTCCTTTGGGCAGTGGACTTTTTTCT
>JAWOEJ010000044.1:0-5155 GCA_046482845.1 Desulfobacteraceae bacterium
CAAAAACCTGGCGGCCAGGAGGTCATGCTAAAACTGCTTTCACCTGGGGCCAGGAAGTCATGCTAAAACTGCTTTTACCTGGCGCCAGGAAGGCCATGCAAAAAACTGCTTTTACCTGGAGGCCAGGGGGTCATGCAAAAACTGCTTTTACCTGGCGCCTTTGCCGAAGAGAACTGTCTTGATGGTGCGCAGAATAATCAGCATATCCAGCATCAGGGACATGTTCTTGATATAAAAAAGATCATAGTTGAGTTTTTCAACGGCATCTTCTATGGAAGCACCGTAATCATAACACACCTGGGCCCATCCGGTTATCCCGGGCTTTACCACAAAACGCTCTGAATAGTAGGGTATCTCTTTTTCCAGCTCATCTGTAAAATGCTTTCTTTCAGGTCTTGGACCGACCATGCTCATTTTACCGGTCAGCACATTCCACAGCTGGGGCAGTTCATCAATGCGCACCTTTCTGATAATCCGGCCCACCCGGGTAATCCTGTCATCATTGTCCATTGCCCAGACCGGCCCGGTTTTCTTTTCCGCATCATCAATCATGGAGCGGAATTTGTGCATCATATACTCTTTTTTATTCTGCCCTACCCTGTCCTGGGAAAAAAATACAGGCCCTTTTGAATCCAGTTTTATCATAACTGCTGTAAACAGCAAGAGGGGAGACAAGATAATCAGCATAAAAAAAGAAAAAACCATATCAAAGACCCGTTTTAAAAAAGTTTTGAACCTTGATTTTCTAAACCCGTCCGAAAAAATCAGCCAGGAGGGGTTGATCCGCTTCACAAGGAGTTTTCCTGTGAGCATCTCATAAAAGGAATTGCCCTCCAGCACCTCAAGCCCGGCGGTTCTGCACGCCAGCAGATTGCTTGTGGGAAAATTCCCCCGGCTTTCCCTGAGTGCCACCACCACCTTGTCCACATTCAGACCCATAGAAGAATGGCACAGATCCTCACTGCTTGTGGGAGGAAGCACTTTATCCAGATTTTTATCTTTGACATGAGATTCCGATTCCGGAATCAGCCCGACAATGGTATAGCCGCAGTCAATCTTTTTTTCAATTTCGCTGTAAATATCAAAGGCCAGATCACTGGAGCCGAGAATGATAATATTTTTGTTAAGCATCCCTTTGGTCAGAATAAAAATATACAGCACCCGCCATCCGATGATAAAGAGAATAAGAAAAAAAATGCTTAAGGCAAAAATGCCCTGACCAATGATGGCCAGCGGAAAAAGATAGTAGATGCCGGCCAGAATAATAGCGGTGACCCCAAGGGACTGCAGCAGCCTTATGGAAATTTCAGGTATATTGCTGGCCACCTGAAAATCATACAGATCATTGAAGTAAAGGGTCATCTGGCAGATCAGGGTGACCAGAAAAATCCTTAGAAAAAGAAGCAGGTCAAAATAATAGGACGGTGAAAAAGTCAAAAGCGCAGAGGCCAGAAGCACAGATCCAAAAATAACAAACCCTTCCAACGTGTAGAAAACGATATTCCGGATGGGATAGTATTGTCTGAAAAATCTAAGCATACTGTATAATCTGTCCCTTTTACTCGATCATCAAGTTTTTTGAATACCGCCGCCCCCAGCGGTTGCCTGTCAGAACAGCGACCAACGGAGAACTCGTTCCCTGCCAGGCTAAAAATCGGTGACCTGCGGCCACTGGTCCTCAAACAACATGATTGTCGCAACGCCTGACAGGGAAAAAGTCTGATCTCCCTTGGTTCTCAATGTTCCTGACAGGCAACCGCTGGGGGCTCTTAATCAGTCCTTCCATAAAAACTTGATAACCGAGTGTAAGAGATATATCATTGGTGATGATAATTATATACTTATATATTTGATACGCAATGATCAAATTTTTATGCCTGGCTTCTGGAGCTTTGTGCTGGTTTTATTGTTTAGATTTAACAGCCCGGAAAGTTCAGCCTGAAAAAAACAGCCATGACAATTTGTCTGCCATGGCTGCGGTAAATGATATTTATTTCTTTTATCCAACCCCGTAGAAGAAATAAATAATGGTCAGTTCCACTGCCAGGAAAAGAACGGTCATGGCGGCTCCGGCTTTGGCATAGTCCACGGTGCGGAATCCGCCGGGCCGCATGATAAGGGCATTGACCTGATGGGTGGGCAGTACAAATGTGTTGGATGCTGAAATCCCTACTACAAGGGCTGCCATCCTGGGATCTCCCCCTGCCATGACAGCCATGTTCATGCACAAAGGAACCAGAAGCACGGTTGCTCCCACATTGGAAATGACCAGGGTGAAAAATGATGTCATAATGCCTATGATGGCGAGCAGAACAATGGGGGATGGATTTCCTGTAAGGCCAAGGACCCCTTTTGCAATAAAGGCCGCTGTCCCGGTCTTTTCAAAGGCAATGCCCAGGGGAATCAGGCCGGCCAGCAGGAATACCGTCATCCAGTCTACAGACTGGTAGGCCTCGTCAATGGTGAGAACGCCGGTGATGATTATCCCCAGGGCGCCGGACATCAGGGCCACAGACAGGGTAACTTTAAACACTATGATCTGGATAAGTGCCACAGCAAGCCATGTAACGGCCAAAGCTGCTTTTCTGGTGCGGAGAATTTCTCCTTCAAGGGGCGTGGCAAAGGACAGTGCCCTTGGCTGGGGTCGGTTTTTGAGAATATGAAATCTTTCCCATGGTCCCTGGAGCAGAAGGGTGTCGCCCATGCTGAGCCGGATATGGCTGAGCCCGCTGTAGTATTTTTTGTTTTTTTTAAAAAGCACCAGGGGATTAAGACCGTAAAGCTCTTTAAAATCAACTTCTTTCATGGTTTTTCCAATGAGTTCAGATCTGGGTGAGACAACGGTTTCAGCCATTCCTGCATTGGTGCGGGACAGACTGTCTGCAAATGTTTCCAGTCCCGGTTTTATCTCCCATTGATATTCCTGGGCCAGTTTTTCAATATTTCTTTTTCGGCCGACAACAGCCACATCATCCCCGGGCAAAATTTCATCAAAGCTGTGGGGAACATGACTGGTTGATTTTCTGCCCGGAGAACTGATTCCCACCACGGAAATGAGAAATTTTTCTCTGATGGCGAGGTCTTCCAGGTGGCCTGTCCATTGAGACTCATTTGGCACATGGAGCTCTGCCATATTTTCCAGGTTTTCATATTCTTTTATCAGGGCTTCAGTCGGTCCTTTGCTGTCATCGCCGCTGCCGGCAGGAAGGATGAGTTTGCCAAAAACTACAAAATAAACCAGAGCAGTCAAAAGCAGGCATATACCTATGGGGGTCTGGGTAAAAAGTCCAAACGGTTCCAGTTTTTCTCCGCCCAGCACCATGAGGTCGTTGAGTAAAATTGTGGGGCTGGCGCCAACCAGGGTCAGTGTACCGCCGATAATGGCACAGAATCCCATGGGCATGAGAATTCTTGAAGCAGGAATCCCCACGCGTTTTGATATTCTCTGGGCTGCGGGAAGAAACAGTGCGGCCGCGCCGATATTCTGCAACATACTGGAAATAATACCCACAGTTCCGGCAATGAGAATAATAATTTTATTTTCACTGCGGCCGGCCAGTTTTAGAATTGGTTTGGAGACCTTGTTCATAACTCCGGTTTTATCCAGTCCGGCGCCGATTATAATCACGGCAATAATGGAACAGACCGCATTGCTGCTCAGACCGACAAAGGCTTCCTGGGGTGTGACAAGTCCAATCAGGGGGAGAAGCACCATCATCATAATCCCCACAACATCCACACGAACCCATTCAAAAACAAAGAGACAGATAATAAAGACAAGAACAATCATCGTTAAAATCATTTCAGGTGTCATTTGAAATTCCCCAACATTTGTATAAAAATTTGGTTTCCCGTTAAAATCAAGTATGCTGCTAATTTTTGTTCTCGTTTCTGTATATAAAACACAGGATACCGGTAAAAAGTATCAGCACCAGACCGAATATGAAATGAGCGTTCATTTTTCCCCCGTTAATTCATGGAATAGACACATAGTCTCTGTTCAATCCGTTTTTCTTCCCTGTTGCTTTCAAATACCCTGTTTTCTTCTTCTTCCTGTTCCAGGCTGGCCGATACCACAAATTCAATATTGCTGTACTGGCTCTGGACAGCCTCAATGGCCTGATCAATTTCGCTGAAGTTGACAATATGGCTGAATGAAAGACCTCTTTTCTCTGCCCTGGTCCGAAAGGCTGCAGCATTTTTCTCTGCAGCAGTTTCCATATCCTGGCAGATCTGGTCCCTGGAGGATGACAGCGCGTTGATCACAGGATGTTCCAGTTCAATGGCATTCAGTGCAATGAGATGGTAATCCATGCGTTTGGCCATATCAAGCGCATATTCCACGGCAGAATCTGAAAACATGTTGTCCTGGCTGGCCACCAGCAGGCACCGTTCCTCGTTGTCCTTTTTTTTATGAAGCGAGGGGGACAATTCACTGGTTCCTGGCTGAGCAGATTGGATTTCCGGGCGGCTGTCCCGGTTCTGACGGTTTAAGAGTTTGTTTTTTACTGCATTTAAAAAGCCCATTGCTATTTCTCCTTTAAAGTGGTTATGATTTATAAAGCAGTTGTGGTTTTTTCACCCCAACAAATTTTCAATAAAATAACAGCCGCGATACCTGCACGAACTGTCTGTGATAAGACAGAGCAATATGCATACCATTTACGTAATACCCCTGTTTCTGAGGATTTTACAGCTGTCAGTGAAAAAAAATCAGGCAAAGATGTTGCATATTGTAATAGTGATCATAAATTTGCTGTGACTCGATTATCTGGTTTTTATGGAAGAACCGAGCGCCACCCCCAGCGCTTTCCTGTCAGAAACATTGAAAACCAAAGGAGATCAGACTTTTTCCCTGCCATGCGGTGAAAAAATCAAGCTGTTTGAGGACCAGTGGCCGCAGTGCCGCTGATTTTCAGCCTGGCAGGGAAAAAGTCCTCCGACGCTCTCGTTCCTGACACTTAAGGCATCAAGTTAAAATAAGTTGTGCATATTGTGCCGAATTTTTATTTGTTTTCAAGGCGGGACAAGGTGCGCATAACGAGCTATGTAAGCCTTGTCCCAACGAAGAAAACAGATAAAAAGGCAAGCAGGATGTATAAGTTATTTTCACTTGCTGCCTAAGCTTTGGGGGCGGCGCTATTCAAAAAATTTG
>JAWOEJ010000099.1:0-18724 GCA_046482845.1 Desulfobacteraceae bacterium
CAAAACATCCGGCATTTAAACTGAACCGGCAAATTCAGGGCAGTTTATCTGATGTTTTAAAAAAACAGGGGGAGCGTTTATAGTTCAGGTCATATGACCTGATACTCGATCATCAAGTTTTTTGAATAGCGCCGCCCTCAGCGGTTGCCTGTCAGGAACGAGAACGACGGAGGACTTTTTCCCTGCCAGGCTAAAAATCAAGAACTGCGGCCTGCGGTCCTCAAACAGCTTGATTTTCTTAACGCCTGGCAGGGAAAAAGTCTGATCTCCTTAGGTTCTCAATGTTCCTGACAGGCAACCGCTGAGGGCTCTTAATCGGCCCTTCCATAAAAACTTGATAACCGAGTGATACCAAACGCACCTTATAATATAACCCACATGATAATATAACCCACATGTCCTGGCGGACACAACAAAGCATGAAAGCTTTTAGCTGTTAGCTGTTAGCTGAGTACTGATGGCTGATGGCTGATGGCTTTCATATAAACAGCACAAGTATCAAGTCATATGATCGGTACTATAGTCACTGTTAAAACCTTACCATACAGGGCAGACAAAAAAAGGAGGCTGACCCTGTTACCATGGCCCAGCCCCCTTAACATCTTTAGATCATGCTGAAATAACGGTTATACAAAAAAAGATTACATCTTGCTTCCTTCTGCATGACTCTGGAGCTTGACCTCAACTTTTTTGTCGCCAAGGCCGGCATAGTACTCACGGAGAATGTCAAGAACTTCTTCACGGCCGAAATGATCCACAACTTCCTCGTTGTTGGAGAGTGCATGGCGCAGTTTTGTACCGGAAAGGATAACCCGGTCATCCTTGCCGTGGGGGCATGTTTTCATGGATGCCATGCCGTCGCATTTGTAGCAGTAAAAGGTCCAGTCGATTTTCAACGGTTCACATTTCAAAGCCTTGCCTTCTTCTGCAGGCTGGGGAATATTATCAAAAATTTCCTGGGCTTCAAACAGAGTGTAAAAATCACCAACACCGGCATGATCCCGGCCGATGATCATCTTGTTGACACCGTAGTTCTGACGGAAGGTTGCGTGGAGAAGAGCTTCCCTTGGACCGGCATAGCGCATGTCAAGGGGATACCCGGCATTGAGGATATTTTCGGGTACAAAATATCCCTGGATAAGGGTGTCAATGCATTTGATCCTGACGTCTGCCGGAATATCACCGGGCTTGAGGTTGCCGATAAGGGAATGAATCAGAACACCGTCACATACATCAATGGCGATTTTGCAGAGATGCTCATGGGATCTGTGCATGGGGTTCCTCAGCTGCATGGCGGCAACATTGGCCCACCCTCTTTCATCAAAGATGGCGCGGGTTTCTTTGGGGGTCAGATAAACGCCCTTGAATTTCTCAGGGAAATCCCCTTCGGACAATACTTTTACAGGACCGGCAAGGCAGATTTCCTTTCTGGCCATAACCATCTGTACACCGGGGTGGTCTTCCATGGCAATTTTCCAGAACTTGTCATCTTCAGACTCTTCGCCATGTCCCTTGTATACATTTTCACATTCCCATTTCTTGTCATCTTCACTCATTTCAAATTTTTCTGCAACCTTCATGGTAGCATAGATTTCCCCTTCTCTTTCAAGGGTAATCTCATCACCTTCACTGATGCCGTCAGCAACTGCCTTATCTGCATCAAGCATGACAGGAACAGGCCAGAACGTACCATCGGCAAGCAGATAACTTTCACAGACGTTTTTCCAGTCCGCTTTTGTCATAAAACCGTCAAGGGGACTGAATCCGCCAATACCGAGCATGATCAAATCACCTTTTACCTGGGAGCTGATCTCAACTTTTTTCAATCCCTCAGCTTTCTTCTTTTCAGCATCAAGCTCTGCGCCTTCGAGCTTACAACAAACCAGACCTTTTCCACCATGTGGTGCAACTAATTTAGACATTTAACATACTCTCCTTGTATTAATATTAACCAAAATAAATGTTTGGCTCAAACATTTATACTAATTCTGCATAAATCTCTACATAACTAATAATGAATAATTTTTTTGTCAAGCATAATTTAACTCTTTATCAAAAATGCCTTTAAAGGGGGACAAAACAGCTGATTTTTTTCATTTATCAAGCCCAAGGACCTGATGCAGCTCAGCCATGGTGTTCACATAAAAATCCGCATCCAGGGAATCATTCTTATAGGCAATAAAGGGGACACGGGCTTTTTCTGCGGCCATGGCATCATAAACGGAATCCCCGATAAAGACCATTTCCCCTGGATGAATGGCAAAGGCGTCTAAAATCTTCAACAGCTGATCCGGTTCAGGTTTGGGATGATCCACATCTGCCGCTGTCACCACAATCTCAAAGCAGTGTTCAAGCCTGTTGGCCGTAAGAACCGATGCCATTGTATTTGTCCGGTTGGTGGCCACCCCCCTTTTATACCCGCTTTCATGGAGGTTAGTGAGAAGCTGTCTCAATCCCGGGGCCATTTTCATGTACTTTGTAAATCTGTCATACCCCACTGTTTTCATAAATCTGTACACAGGAGCAAGGGAGTCCATCTCGGGAAAAAGAAAGGCTATGGCCTCTGCCACTGTAAACATGTGAACCTTGACAAATTGTTCATCTGTGAGCTCGGGTTTGTTAAACTGATCAAGTATAATATTATAGTACATTCTGTTGGCATCTGCGGTATCAAACATTACACCGTCGCAGTCAAAAACCACTGTTTTTATCTCTTTCACATTCAATTTCAGCCTCATTCCTAAAATAGCATTCAGCAGCAGATGGCTGTTAGCGCAAAAAGGGATTGATCTTCTTTTCCCTGCCGATTGTTGTTTCAGGCCCATGACCTGGATAAACAATGGTATTGTCGTCAAACACCAGAAGTTTCTCTTTTATGCTGGCAATAAGGGTATCATAACTTCCCCCGGGAAGATCGGTTCTGCCGATGGACCCGGCAAAAAGCGTATCTCCCACAAACAGATATCCCGGCGTATAAAGACAGATTCCCCCTCTGGAATGCCCCGGGGTATGAATCACCTTTAATGTGATGCTGCCAAAGGAAATCTCATCACCATCATTGATATGCCTGTCAGCATCAGGGGAATTTTCAGCTGAAAGACCAAAGCTGGATGCCGCCTTGTTGAGTTCAGCCAGCATGGGTGCATCCTCGGGATGAATGAGAAGGTCCGCATCTGTGATTTCCTTCATTCTTTTATTGGCTGCCACATGATCAAAATGACCATGGGTGTTGATCAGATACTTTACCTTGAGTCTGGCTTCTGAAAGCTTGATAAGAATTCTGTCTGCTTCATCACCGGGGTCAATCACAGCGGCTTCGCCTGTGTCCTCACATCCCAGAATGTAGCAGTTTGCCATAATCGGCCCTACTTCAAGACTCTTTATAATCAAAACAACCTCCTATTGAATATTCTCTGTAATCCTGATCCGGTCAAGCACGCCGTTGACAAAGGGGCCTGTATGCCTGGAACCAAATTTCTTTCCAAGATCCACCGCCTCATTAATGGAAACACTTGCCGGGATATCCGGCAGCCTGACCAGTTCAAAAACAGCCAGGCGAAGAATATTTCTATCCACGACCGGCATTCTGGACAACCGCCAGTTTTTTGACGCGTTTATTATCCAGTTGTCAATCTCGTTGCTACATTGGTTAACCCCCTGGACCAGCTCAAAAAAAAACGGGCCCACTGCCGGGTCTGATGTTTCTTTAAAATTACTGCAGAAAAGGGAAAACATCTCTTCTTTGTCATCCCTTGTCACATCCAGAAAACAAAGGGCCTTCAGCGCAAGCTCCCTGGCCTGACTGCGGTATCTCATTTATGTCAACCCTTGTCCAGGGCTGTCATGAGATTTGCCATTTCAATGGCTGCAATGGCTGAATCAAAGCCTTTGTTGCCTGCTTTGGTTCCGGCCCTTTCAATGGCCTGTTCAATGGAATCCGTAGTAAGAATACCAAAAATCACAGGTAGACCTGACTCAAGGCTGACCGCAGCAATCCCCTTGGACACCTCGGCGCATACATAATCGTAGTGGGAGGTGGCCCCCCTGATCACCGCACCCAGACAGATAATCGCATCATATTTTCCTGCGTCCGCCATTTTTTTTGCTGCCAGGGGAATTTCAAATGCACCAGGCACCTTAACATGGGTGATGTCATCTTTTGCTGCACCGCTTCGATCCAGCGCGTCCATGGCGCCGCTGACGAGTTTTTCAGTAATAAAATCGTTAAACCTGGCAGAAATGATGCCGAATTTTTTCCCTTCCGCCCTAAGGGATGCTTCTATAATCTGGGCCATTTATTCGTCCTTTTAACGTTTAAGTTCAACTGATATGAAAAGTATGGCCCATTTTAAGCTCCTTGCACCGCAGATACCCTTTGTTGAACTCGTTGGGTTCAATTTCAATGGGCACCTGTTCTGACACACTGAGGCCGTACCCTTCAAGGCCTATCATTTTTTTGGGATTGTTTGTCAACAGTCTCATCTTTCTGACCCCCAGATCCACAAGGATCTGGGCCCCGATACCATAATCCCGCATATCCGCATCAAACCCGAGCTTTTCATTGGCTTCCACCGTGTCAAACCCCTGCCTCTGGAACTCATAGGCCTTGAGCTTGTTCACCAGCCCGATGCCCCGTCCCTCCTGTCTCAGATAGAGAATGACACCGCTTCCGGCCTTGTCCATCATTTCCATTGCCTTGTGGAGCTGATCCCCGCAGTCACAGCGTTTTGATGCAAAAATATCCCCTGTCATGCATTCAGAATGCACCCGGACCAGAATATCCTCCGTTGGATCAACCTCCCCTTTTACAAGGGCAATATGGGTTAATTTATCCAGGTCGTTTTCATAGGCAATAATCCTGAAATCCCCGCCGTATTTGGTGGGAATAACCGTTTCAGCCGCTTTTCTGACAAAGGATTCTGTCTTGAGCCTGTATTCCACCAGGTCGGCAATGGTGCATATGCCGATATTGTGTTTTTCACTGAACTTTTCCAGGGCCGGTCTTCTTGCCATTGTACCGTCTTCATCCATGATCTCGCAAATCACCCCGGCCGGTTTCATCCCGGCCAGACGGGCAAGATCCACAGACCCTTCGGTCTGGCCGATTCTTACAATCACACCGCCCTTTCTTGCCCTCAGCGGAAAAATATGACCGGGCCGCACCAGATCGGCGGGGGTGACCCCGTCGGAAACAGCTGTTTTAATCGTGGTTGCCCGGTCTGCAGCGGAGATTCCTGTTGTAACGCCTTTTTTGGCTTCAATGGAAATAGTAAACCCGGTTTCAAACTGAGAGGTGTTGTTCTCAACCATCATGGGCAGATCAAGCTTGTCTGCCATTTCACCGGTAAGGGAGAGGCAGATCAGGCCCCTTCCATATTTTGCCATAAAATTTATGGCGTCGGGCGTTACCGCCTCGGCCGCCATGGTCAGATCGCCTTCATTTTCACGATCTTCATCATCTACCAGTATAACCATCCGCCCGGCTTTTATATCTTCAATGGCTTGTTCGATTGTAATCAACGGCATTGTTTCCTATCTCTCTCCTTAATTTATAAAAATCCTTTTTTTGCAAGCAGTTCCATGCTGACACGGCCCTGGGGAGCGCCTTCATTGTTTTTGTCAGCAAGGTGTGTCTGCATCACACGTTTTACATATTTTCCGATCATGTCCGTTTCAATATTCACCACATCCCCTGGTTTAAGCATGCTGATGGTTGTTATACCCGCTGTATGGGGAATAACACTGATTTCAAAGTCATGATCCGAACATTTATTAATAGTAAGACTTATTCCGTCAATTGCAACCGATCCTTTTTCAATGATTTCATCTGTTGGAAAAGGAGACATTGAAATGGTAACAACAAGGGCATTGCTCTTTTTTTTTATGGCGGTGACTGTGCCGGTGCCGTCAATATGACCGGATACCAGGTGACCGTCCAGGCGGTCATAAATCCGCAAGGCCCTTTCAATATTAACAGCAGCACCTGGACCAAGGCGTTTGAAACTGGTTCTTTCCACGGTCTCAGGGGACATATCCACTTCAAAGGATTTTCTGCCAAGTTTTACCACAGTGAGACAGGCGCCGTTCACTGCTATGGAATCCCCGATCTTTGTGCCTTCAAGCGCCATACCGGCTTCAATGGCAAGAATTCTGCCCTGACCCCGGGAAAGTATTTTCCTTATAACGCCCGTGCTTTCAATAATACCGGTAAACATTTTTTTACCTTAACACCCTGGATTCTCTGTATTAAAAATGTAATATGTGCTGGATACAGCCCGCAACGATCAAAGACTGAAACCGCTGACACTCAGATCAAAAAAACAATATGCAGTCAAGGCAGATACCCTTCAACCAGAATATCACCATCAAACATCCTGGTTTCCACACGCTCAAGTAAAAACGCATCCTTCATTGTTACAGGCCCCTTTCCCTGACACACAGGCACACCATCATCGCCTCCGAGAATTTTGGGGGCCAGAAAAAAAAGGACTTTATTGACAATACCGGCGTGCAGAGCGGAATGAATAACTTTGCTGCCCCCTTCTATCAAAACAGATACAATGCCCATGGCCCCGAGTTTTTTCATAAGGCATGCCAGATCAAGGAGGCCATTCTTCCGGGGAAGGATCAGCACCTGGGCGCCCTTTTGTTCAATACGTTTTTTTTTGTCAGCACACACAGGGTCAGCTGCAGCAATGATGGTCTGGGCATTGGATGAAACATTTAACACCACTGCGTTTTCATCAATGGAAAGGGAGGAGTCCAGGATTACACGGATGGGGTCTTTGGTCGAAAAATTGTCAATTCTTGCCGTTAGAGAGGGATTGTCATTTTTTAAAGTGCCTGATCCAATAAGAATGGCATCAATTTCGTGGCGCAGCCTGTGTACATAAACCCGGGACGTTTCATTTGTAATCCATTTGGAATCCCCTGAGGACGCAGCAATTCTTCCGTCAAGGGTTGATGCACACTTAACAGTGACAAAAGGGGTTCTGTCATGCTGCACATACCAGGCAAAGGGTTCTATGATTTTACGGCATTGATCTTCAAGAACACCGGTTGTCACCTCAATTCCCTTTTCCCTTAAAAAGGCAGTCCCGCCGCCGGCTACATAGGGATTGGGGTCCATGGTGCCCACAACAACCCTTTTTATGCCCGCCTTTAAGATTCTATGGGTACAGGGTGGGGTTTTTCCCACATGATTGCAGGGCTCAAGGGTCACATAAATGTCTGCTCCGGCTGCCTGATCACCGGCATCATTTATGGCTTCAACTTCTGCATGGGCGAGCCCTGCGCCTTTGTGCCACCCTTTGCCCACTATTTTGCTGTTCTTTACCACTACCGCGCCAACACAGGGGTTTGGCGATGTGTATCCCCTGCCTTTGACAGCAAGATCAGCAGCGACTTTCATGTATTCAATGTCATTCATCAGGATTTTTTTGCCCCATTGCCTTGTTCCTCCATACCGGTGTCCCTGATTATGACCGCTTTTTTCTTTTCAGGGCCCAGGGTTTTCAGTTCATCAATAAAATCAGCCACATCTTTAAATTCCCGGTAAACCGAGGCAAATCTGACATATGCCACATCATCAAGATTGTACAGAAACGACATGATTTTCTCTCCAACTGCCCGGGAGGACACCTCTTTTTCACTTCTTTCCCTGAAATCACGCTCAATGCTGTCCACACCAGCCTCAAGCTGTTCAACACTGATGGCGCGTTTTTCACAGGCCTTTTTCATGCCTGACAGCACCTTTTCCCGGCTGAACTCTTCCCTTCGCCCGTCTTTTTTTACAATGACCACAGGGATCTGCTCCACTTTTTCAAAGGTGGTAAACCGACGAAAACAAAACTGGCACTCCCTGCGCCGGCGCACGGAAAAATCTCCCGGAGTCAGGCGGGAATCAACTACCCTTGAATTCAGATTTCCACAATAGGGGCATTTCATTTTACTTCCCTGAAGGCATTGCCTCAAACAAAACCTCTGATTGATGAAACAATTCTTCTGCCATTGGGTCATTGTACCGGTCCCGGAAATACACCTTTATGATCCCGGCATTGATAATCATTTTTGCACATATGGAACAGGGCTGAATGGTGCAGTAAAGGGTTGCGCCTTTTATGGATATGCCGTGGCATGCAGCCTGAATGATGGCATTCTGCTCTGCATGGACGCCGCGGCACAACTCGTGTTTTTCTCCTGAGGGGACATTGAGCTGCTTTCTTAAACACCCGGTTTCACGGCAGTGGGGAAGACCGGAAGGCGCACCATTGTAGCCGCTGCAGAGGATCCGTCTGTCTTTGACCAGAACAGCACCCACCCTGCGCCGAAGGCAGGTGGAGCGGCTTGCCGCCAGTTCTGCCATGGACATGAAATATTCATCCCATGAAGGTCTTTCAAACAAATCATTTTCCATATTCTCCCCTACCCCTTTTTGTAAAGGGGAAAGTCCCTGCAAAGCTGTCTTGTTTCTGACAACACACCATCAATTCGGCCCTCATCCTCAAGCACATCACAGATCAAATGGGCGATTCTTTTCATTTCTTCCACACCCATCCCCCTTGAGGTGAGAAAGGGGGTTCCAATGCGGATGCCGCTGGTAATACTGGGACCCCTGGGATCATTGGGTATGGTGTTCTTATTCAAGGTAATTCCTGCCCTGCCAAGGCGTTCTTCAGCCTCTCTTCCTGAAACCTTCCAGGTGGACAGGTCGGCCAGCATGAGATGATTGTCTGTTCCTCCGGAAACCAGGTGTATCCCCCGGTTCATCAGCGCATCTGCCATGGCTGCAGCATTTTCCACAACCCGGTGCTGGTAATCGGCAAAACCGGGACGGGACGCTTCCTTAAATGCCACTGCCTTTGCAGCAATCACATGCATCAATGGTCCGCCCTGGATGCCGGGAAAAATATGACTGGCCAGCTTTCCCTCAAACTGCCTGGAGGAAAGGATAAAGCCCCCCCTTGGTCCCCTCATTGTTTTATGGGTGGTTGATGTCACCACATCTGCAAAAGGAAGGGGCGAGGGATGAACATTGGCTGCCACAAGGCCTGCAATATGAGCCATATCCACCATCAGCAAAGCATTGTTTGCCTTTGCAATATCAGAAAACCCTTTAAAATCGATAATCCGCGGATAGGCACTGGCCCCGGCAACAATAAGCTTTGGCCGGTGTTTTCCGGCAAGATCGGCCACCTCGTTCAAATCTATCCGCCCTGATTCCGGGGACAGTCCATAATGCACAAAATTAAACAGCCTGCCGGAAAAGCTCACAGGACTGCCGTGGGTAAGGTGGCCGCCATGGGAAAGATCCATGGACAAAATGGTATCACCAGGCTCCAGCAGGGCAAAGTACACAGCCATATTGGCCTGGGAGCCTGAATGGGGCTGGACATTTGCGTACGGTGCATTGAAAAGCGCTTTGGCACGTTTAACGGCAAGGATTTCTGCCTGATCCACATTGACACACCCGCCATAATAACGGCGACCCGGGTAGCCTTCGGCATATTTATTTGTTAAAACAGAACTTTGAACCGCCATTACAGCTTCACTGGCTGTATTTTCAGAGGCGATCAGGTCAAGGCCGTTTTCCTGGCGCATCTCTTCCTGTTTTATGATACCTGCAATTTCAGAGTCTATTTTTTCAACACAAGTAAAATTCAACACTATCTCCTTCTGCCAGCCAGGGTGTTTTCCCGGTGTTTTTCATATGTGCACCCACCAGATCCTGTCCGTTTTTTATTGATCTATGCTGCTGATTCGATCCTGATGCCGGCCGCCCTCAAAGGGGGTTTCAAGCCATGTTCTCACAATCTCAAAGGCAAGAATGTCTCCCACGATACGTCCTCCCAGAACAAGGATATTGGCATCATTATGCAGTCGGCTCATCCGTGCAGAAAAAATATCACTGCACAGGGCTGCCCTTACCCCTTTAAACCGGTTGGCCGTAATTGACATGCCAAGACCTGTCCCGCACAAAAGAATACCCCGGGCAAACTCCTTTTGGGATATGGACCCTGCCACTTTTTTCCCGTAATCGGCATAATTGACAGAGTCCTCACTGAACGTACCCGCATCTTTTACCTGAATCCCCAGGTCAGAAATAAAACCCTTTAATTTTTCCTTTAAAGGAAAAGCAGCATGATCACTTCCAATAATAATCGGGTTGCGTTTATCCATTGCGGCACTCACCTCTGTCATGACTTGGATTTGATGTATTCAACGGCATCCTGGACTGTTATGAGCTTTTCTGCATCATCATCATCAATTTCAATATCAAACACCTCTTCCATGGACATGATAAGCTCTACAATTGCCAGAGAATCAGCGCCCAGATCGTCCACAAGGCAGGCATCGGGCTGAACATCTTCAATGTCAATATCGGCAAGCTTCTCTGCGATTATCTTCTTAACCTTATTCTCAACAGTCATGGGTCAGAAAAATCTCCTTGGTCTAATTTTTGTGTACAGGAATGAAACCTTATGCGGTATAAAATCCTTGGCACGGCAGCCTCAAATTTCTAATCCTGCACAGACCTATTCCTTATCCAAAGTCCTCACATTCCTGCTGCGGTAGGCTCCGCATTCCGGGCACGCTGCATGGGGAAGCTTTGCCTCCTGGCATTCTGGACAAATGGTGATGGTGGGCGCAGAAACCTTCTGATGGGTCCGGCGTTTCCTGCCTCTGCTCTTGGATACTTTCTGCTTTGGTACAGCCATTGTTATATCTCCTAACTATCTAATTTGTTTGATCAAAAATCATAAATATAATTTACATATAAACATATCTTTCTAATTTATTTCCTGTTGCTTGTCAAGACAATAATAAGGGCGCCGACCAGATGAAGCAATAGAGTGTCATGTTTTTTTCCATTTTCTGAGGAGTTACAACAGGCAAAAAAATCAGATCCTGTTACCTGCCGGTAAACCTGGGCTGACGTTTTTCCATGAAAGCCGTTACGGCTTCTGTAAGATCATTGGAGGGCACAATATTGGTACTGACCGAGGCCACATAATTCAGTCCGTCATCTATGCTCTTGCCGATCCCGTAGTTCAGCACGTCCTTTGAGGCCTGCACGGCAATGGGAGAATTGGCGGCAATCTGTTCTGCCAAAGTCTGTGCCCCTTTAAACAATGCTTCCTTGTCAGGAAACACCTCGTTCACCAGAAGAATTTCCCTTGCCCGCCGGGCTGTAATGGTTTTGGCGGAACAGGCCAGTTCCCTGGCATGTCCCTGGCCCACGATCAACGGTATCCGCTGGAGAACGCCC
Source organism: Desulfobacteraceae bacterium (assembly GCA_046482845.1). Taxonomy (GTDB): domain Bacteria; phylum Desulfobacterota; class Desulfobacteria; order Desulfobacterales; family Desulfobacteraceae; genus DATFJZ01. Next base: position 11,270 of record JAWOEJ010000099.1, read on the forward strand.
ACATCCGCCACAAACCCCACGGCAGCCTCCTTGAGGCAGAATTCTGCGTCTTCTGAGCACAGGCGGATATCACAGGCCGTGGCCATATCCAGGCCGGCACCAATGCAATGGCCGTGGACAGCGGCAATGACCGGTTTCCTGCACCACTCAATGCAGCTTATGGCATCCTGGAGTTTTTTTATTCTGCGAATCAACTGCCATTTTACCCCGCCCTTCTGGTCATTTTCCATCAATTCCGGAATTTCCGGCATCATGCCAACAAGATCAATCCCCGCAGAAAAACACGGGCCCTTGCCGGCAATGATCACCGCCCGGATCTCATTGTCCCGGTCAAGGTCATCAAAAATATCAACAGGTTCACGCCATGCCGGCGGGTTCATGGCATTTTTTTTTTCTGGGCGGTTCAGAAAAACCCAGGCAATGGGCCCTTTTTTCTCAACCCGGTAAAATTCGCAGTCAGACATATATTTCTCCTTTTCCTGTATTAACCTCCATGGGCAGTTTGCTCACAACAACCCATGAAACAATAATATTATGCTGTCCGGCTCATGCCTTTGCTGTGCGCTCCGGGCATGGCCGTGAATTCGGATGTTAAAAAACAAAGCGCATGGTAGCATGTTCAGCAACAAACATCAACAAAAGCTGGTTTGCCAGACAGGGCAATTGCATCAAATTTTCTGACCTGACCCGGGCTAGGGAAAGTGATCGAAAAGGTAAGCCAGTCTCTGGAAGCACCTTGCGATGTTCTTAGACGATTTAACCAGATGTGGCTTTATCTTGATGAATTCCAGCGGCCAGAGGCGATCCGGTCCGATAGGGGGCAATGATTTGCATATTACGGGGCATGCTCTAAAGGAAGACGAGCAGGACAATCTGGATATGCGGCAGCTGTTTTCTGAATTTACAAAAACAGCTGCCGTTGAAAACCACTTCAGACAAAAATACGTTTACGATTTAAACCACCATCTTTCCGCATTTCTCATGCCGTCCATGTTCCTGTGCCCGGATATGGGTCCGTGGGCCAGTTTGCTGGAATGGGCATTCACCATCTGATTGTACATGGGAACAACCGTACCGCCGTCATTTCGGCAGATCTCCTGCATTTTTTCGTACATGACCCGCCTTTTGTCAGTATCAAGTTCTGCCCTGGCTGACACCAGGAGTTCGTTAAACTGTTTATTTTTCCAGTGGGTATCATTCCATGGGGCGCTTTCGGCATAGGCCACGGAGAACATCATATCTTCAGTGGGTCTTCCACTCCAGAAGCACATGCACCACTCCTTTTTTATCCATACATTGCTCCAGTACCCGTCATCCGGTTCCCTGACCACTTTTATTTTGATGCCTGCTTTTTTGGCATGCTCACTGATCAGTGTTGCGGCATCCACAGCCCCTGCAAATGCTGCATCTGCGGCATGGAGATTAAAAGTATGGTCCAGCATGCCAGCCTTTTTCATGTAAAATCCGGCCTTGTCAGGATCATAGCTTCTCTGGGTGAGATCTTTTGCAAAATATTTGTTTCCCGGCGCAATGGGATGATCATTGCCCACTTCGCCATACCCGCGAAGAATTTTTTCAACCAGTTCTTTACGATTAACAGCCAGTTTCAGGGCCATGCGCACATTGTTGTCATTATAAGGAGACTTGTCCACAAGCATGGGAATTGAGTAATGAGCTGTTCCAGTTGTGGCCGTTACCTCTATACCGGGAATTTTTTTCATAAAATGAGCTGTTTTGAGCTCACACCGGTCCATGTAGTCGATCTGCCCGGTTTTCAATGCATTGGTTCGGGCACTGGTGTCTGTAATGGACAGGGTTTCCACCTCATCAAAATGCCCCCGGCCTTTTTTCCAGTAATTGGGGTTGCGCTTTGCAAATGCACGGACACCCGGTTCCCATTTTTCAAGTATGTACGCCCCGGTTCCAATCCCCTTTTCCCATTCTTCTCCCTTTGTCCCGGCCGGACAGATAGATAGATGATATTCGCTCATAATAAATGGGAAATCCGCACTGCCGCTGGAGAGATTGAACACCACCTCATACTTGTTTTCCGCCTTGATGTTCTCTATGTCTTTTAGATAGCCCTTGGCCCCTGATTTTGACTTTTCACCCATATGGTGCTTGATGGAGTAAATCACATCTTCGGCTGTCATGGTTTTTCCATTGTGAAATTCAACACCTTTTCTGAGCTTAAAGGCCCAGGTCTTTGCATCCGGGGTGGAATCCCAGGATTCTGCAAGCTCCGGTACGGTATTGAAATTATGATCAATTTCCACAAGGTTGTTTCTGATCTGCCAGTTTAAATTCTGATTCATGTTGGATGTAAGGGTGGCAGGATTCATGGAATCTGTGGTTGACCCGCCGGTGCAGCCCATGCGCAGCCGTCCCCCTTTTTTTGGCACGGCTGCATCTGCCCTTCCCGCTAAAAACGCCGGAGAGACCGCCGCAGCAAGCCCAAGGGCCGAGGCCTGGGTGATAAATTGTCTTCTTGAAATTTTGTTCTGGTTAAAAAGCGCATTTAAATGGGATAAATCTGTCATCTTTTTCTCCTTTTAAAATTCTGTTGTGAGCCTGTCCTGTGACCCGTAACCTTTAAAGAAAGGTAGACGCCCGTTCATTGAGAAGATTGTCCAGCCAGTTGGGATCCATCTCAGGCACAGATGCCAGCAGCTTATCTGTATACTCATGGTGGGGCGGGGTAAGAATTTCCTTTTTTTCTCCCTGTTCCACGATCCTTCCCTCAAGCATAATGACAATTTTATCGGATATGGCTTTAACCGTTGCCAGATCATGGGTAATAAACAGATAGGAGATATCCATTTCATTCTGCAGATCCTGAAGAAGGGTCAGAATCCCCTCTGCCACCAGCTGATCCAGGGCAGAGGTGATCTCATCACAGATGATCAGATCCGGTTCTGCAGCCAAAGCCCTGGCAATACAGATCCGCTGTTTTTCCCCGCCGGACAGTTCCGTTGTGAAACGGTCAATATACTTATCCGGATCAAGCTCGATTTTGGTTAACAGCGTTCTGATTTTTTCTTCCGCTGCTTCCCCCCTGACGTTGAAGTAAAAGTCCAGGGGACGGCCTATTACGGTTCTCACTGTCTGTTTGGGGTTAAGAGCCGTATCCGGCATCTGGTAAATCATTTGAAGCCGTCTTAAACTCTCCTTGTCCCTGTGCCTCAGCGCCGGGGGCAGTTCTTCTCCGAGAAAGGAAATGGTCCCTTTTCGGGCCGGCAACAGCCCGGTGATGACCCGGGCCAGGGTACTTTTGCCGCTGCCGGATTCACCAACCAGGGCAACCGTCCTGCCCCGCCGTACGGTGAGATCAATATCCTCAAGCACCATGTCATCGCCCACATAAGCAGCATGAACATCATCCACGGACAGAATTACATCCATCTTATCACTGATATGCTTTTCCTCCCGCAGGCTCCTGACAGACAGAAGCTGCCGGGTATATTTCTTTGCAGGGTGTCTTATCAGCTGTCTGGTCTCCCCTTCTTCCACCAGTTTTCCATTTTTCAACACCATTATTTTATGGGCCACCTGGGCGACCACGGCGAGATCATGGGTGATATACAGGGCCGCCTTGTTCATCTTTTCTGTAATTTCCTTTACCGCGGCCAGCACTTCTATCTGTGTGGTCACATCCAGGGCGGTGGTGGGTTCGTCAAACACAATAATATCCGGCTTGCAGGACATGGCCATGGCCACCATGGCACGCTGGAGCTGGCCCCCGGACAGCTCATGGGGATATCTGAATCCGATGGTTTCAGGATCAGGAAGAAAAAGCCGGTCATATATTTTCACGGCTTCCTGCTCCGCTTCTTCATACTTCATGAGTCCGTGCTGAACCGGGGCTTCTGCATACTGCTTGATCACACGATGGAAGGGATTAAACGAGGCTGCGGCACTCTGGGCCACATAGGCAATCCTGGAGCCTCTAATGGTTCTGAGATCCTCATCCGACGCGCCCATAAGCTCCATACCCTCCAGATTTATGGATCCTGACGCCAGCCGGCAACCCTGCCGGGTATATCCCATGGCCGCCAGACCTATGGTGGACTTACCCGCCCCGGATTCGCCGATAAGGCCGAGAACCTCGCCCCGTTTCAGGTTAAGGCTGATATTGTCAACAATGGTATTCCACTTGTCTTCATAATACCCTTCAATATAGAGATTCTTAATCTCAAGCAGTGTATTTTCTTTCATGTTTTCCTCCTCGTCTATTCGTGAAGACCGCTGGACAAATGCAGTGCCCAGTCAACTATCAAATTGACACCAACGGTTAGAATTGCTATGGCTGCAGCGGGAACCAGCGGGGTGTATATCCCGAAGGTGATGGCTCCGGCATTCTCCCTTACCATGCCGCCCCAGTCTGCCAGTGGGGGCTGAAGGCCCAGTCCCAGAAAACTCAAGGATGCAATAAAAAGAAAAACAAAACAGAACCGCAACCCAAATTCTGCCACAAGGGGGGGGAGGGCATTGGGCAGGATCTCATAGCGCATGATCCACCACAGTCCTTCCCCCCGCAATCGGGCGGCTTCTACAAATTCCATTACTTCGATATCCATTGCAACAGCCCGGGACAGTCTGTAGACCCGGGTGGAATCCAGAACAGCAATGGTAAAAATCAAAACCGGGATGGAGGAGCCCATAACGGACAGAATCATCAAGGCAAAAATCAACGTGGGAAAAGCCATGATAATGTCAACAATTCTGCTCAAAATCTGGTCTGTCCATCTTCCTTTAACAGCAGCTGTAAATCCCAGGGCAATACCGATGAAAAAGGAAAGGGCTGTGGTTATAAACGCCAGGGCAATGGTGTTTCTTGCTCCGAACACCAGCCGGGTAAACAGATCCCTGCCCAGATGATCCGTGCCCAGATAAAACTGACCTGAAGAAGAGGTCCACACATCCCCTACAATACTGGTTTCCCCGTAAGGGGCAAGAACAGGAGCAAAGATGGCCACCAGCACATTGATCAGCACGATACCCATACCCACCCGGGCACTGGCTGGAGACTGTTTTAACAAATCAATCATAATAGGCCTCCTCTATCTGGACTGTCTCAGTCTGGGATTGGCAAGCATGGAAAACACATCCGCCATCAGGTTTAAAGACACATACGCTGCGGCAAAAATAAGACCCGAAGCCTGGACCACGGGAAGATCCCGCTTGGCCACCGAATCCACCAGAAGCTGGCCAAGACCGGGATAAACAAACACCACCTCCACAATCACAACGCCCACAACAAGGTAGGCCAGATTCAGGGCAATCACATTGATAACCGGGGATAGGGAATTGGGAAAGGCATGGAGCATGATAATGCGCAGGCGCCTTATGCCTTTTATTTCAGCCATTTCAATGTATGCACTGCCTAAAACATTGATGATGGCCGCCCGGGTCTGCCGCATCATGTGGGCTGTCACCACACAGGTCAGGGTCAAAGCCGGCAGCAGGATGGCGTGAATTCTGGTAAAAAGCCCCATACTGCTGTTTGTTGTGGCCATACTGGGAAAAATATTAAGTTGAACAGAAAATAATGCAATGAGGATATAGGCGATAAAAAACTCGGGAAAAGAGATAAATGACAAAGTGATGGTGGAAATTGCCCTGTCAAACCAGGTATTGCGGTAAAAGGCGGCCATCATGCCGAGCATGACAGCAAGGGGAACGGATATACATGCCGTGGTCAGGGCCAGAAACAGGGTGTTGCCGAACCGCCACCCGATCAGTCCGGACACTTCCCTTCCATTGGCCAGGGATCTGCCAAAATCCCCCTGAACAAAATCAGCAAGCCAGGCCCCGTATCGTATATGGGGGGGAAGGTCCAGTTTCAGCTCTTTTCTGAATGCCTCCACTGTTTCCGGGGTGGCGGACTGACCCAGAACGGTTTCAGCCACATCACCCGGTAACAATTCCACGCCGATGAATATGATCAGCGAAATAACGAAAATCGTAACCAGACTTGCCCCTGTACGTTTTAATATCAGCCATAACACATGTTTCATAATTAACAACTCTTTCTGACTGTTGTTTTAAACTCCCTGTATGCTTAATTTTATTAAACTGAAAAAAACAGGAAAGATAATGATATCCCAGACGTCACCCCGGCAAAGAAGCCCCGGATGACCCTTCCCAGGAATTTACAGTCTCAGTGTCCAGCATTTGAATGATCTGTTTAATGGACTCTTTTATCTGGTGCACATCCCCCTGGCTCAAATGTTTAAAGCCGGATGTCAGTTTTTCCTCAATGGGATCGGGCATGTGCCTTGCCAATGCCTGCCCCTTTTCTGACAGAGAAATATGAGAGATTCGCCGGTCCTTTTGTTTCATCAGCCGTTTGACCAGCTCCTTTTTTTCAAGCCGGTCAATAATTCCTGTGATATTTGCCGGTGTTACGTAAAGTTTTCTGCTCAGCTGAGCCGATGAGAGATCCCCAAAATCTGAAAGGACCCGTAACAGCCTGCACTGGGACCCTGTTAGTCCATAGGGCTGTCCTGATTTTGACAATCCCGTATGAATCACATGGTTTAATTTTCTGATATACCCTGTTATCTCCTTGACCACATCATCTGATTCCAAGGCCATTTTCTTTTCTCCAAAATTTATCTGGTCTGTGTATCAATTCTAAATAATTTTATTAATTAAGTTTTAAATTGTCAAGACTTATATGTTTTCTGCAAAATTTTTTTGTATCCATCATAATTTCTTTAAACTATATCCCATTGGGGCAACGCAGAAGACCGACAAACAAAAAAGACCTGACCCCCTTTGGGCATAACGATAATCAAGGACACAAAAAGGCAAACCAGAGGCATGGATTTTTTGAAAATCCTTTTACTCGGTTATCACGTTTTTATGGAAGGACCTATTAAGAGCCCCCAGCGGTATTCAAAAAACTTGATGATCGAGTTTTAAGGATAGAGAGACATCAAAGAATATCTGCCTGGTCTGAAAAAGGAAGACAGGGTCAGAGGTTTACAAGGACGGATGGAATTCAACCCCGGTAAATTGACAAAACAGAAACAGGATAAGGGATAAAAGGTGAAAAAACAACCGGGTTTAGGAATAACGGACTTAATATTTGCTTTGAAACCGCTTTAACTGCGATTCATAGTATTCTTTGCGCGATTCTGCCTTTTCCAGGGCCTGTTCAGCAGCATGGACGGCCTCGCTGTAGTGCCCGTTTAAAAAACAGGCCTCTGCATAGGTATCTAGAATATGGGGTTCCTGACTTAATTCAACTGCTTTTTCTGCCAGTACAAGGGCCCTTTTATGATCCTGCAGTGATGTTTTACTGCAGGTGGCAAAGAGCCATGCCAGGTTGTTTAGCGCATTGACATTATTCCCGTCAATTTTCAGGACATTCTCATAGGCATGAACTGCTTTTTCAAAGGCACCGGTATTATAATAGTAATCCCCCACCAGGGTGTACAGCTGGGAATT
>JAWOEJ010000259.1:0-7633 GCA_046482845.1 Desulfobacteraceae bacterium
ATTTTATTCTGCCGGACAAATAATACCCGGCCTTTCAATGCCTCAAACCGCAGAATTTCTGACGCGGTATTCAAAATGCTCACATCACATCTGGCATCTGCCGCAGTTTCCACTGTTTTCATAATTGACAGAATAATCTCCGGCGTGGCAGGCACATTGAGGAAAACACCGATATCGATGTCAGAAGATGCTTTGACCGATCCTGTCTTTGCCGATCCGAACAGCAGGGCAAAATCAATTTCAGGAACATACTGCTCAAGGGTCTGCGCCAGGGTTTCTATGGAGAATTTTTTTGGCATTTTTTCATGCTGGGGTTTTAATTCGTAAAACGGGGTCTGACCCCGTTAAGTGTTTGTTATTGAAGGGTATTTGGTTGAAAAATACTCTTTTTTGGCTCTTAAAAAGCTCTTTTCGGGGGCAAAAACAGCATTTTTTACCAGCGGAGCTCATTTTGGTTGAATTGGGGCTACTAATTCGCTATAAAAGCCGCTGTATCGTAAAACGGTCGTGACGGTTATTGAAAAAATTCAGACAGACAGCAACACCGCTGTTATTCCATTTGCTTCCGAGGGTTTGAAGGGGTTCAGGTTATAAGTCAAATTAAAAAATATCAGGTTCAGAAATAAATATGTATTGTGTCCCCGAATTTTCAGAATTTTCAGCATGCACCTGTAAAAGGCAAATATTTCATCAGATTTCTTTGTTAATCGATAAAAACTCCTGCACATAGCGCCTGAGACCGATCTCCATGCTCTTGCCCTGCAGCCTGTACTCGGCCCGGGTGGGGTTGTAATACAGGTAGTTGTTGCGCACCAGGTTGTTCAGCTCCTCCTTTAGAGCTTGACGATTCGGGTAATGTTTGTTCTCTAAAAGCGGCCTCAGGTCCAGCTCTTCGAAAATCACCTTGTTTTGGATATGGGTATTGATTTCCAGCAAGAGGGCAGCTCTGGAATCATCCAGCCCGGCATACTCCTTGAAATAGCTTTTGGCCTGGACTATATAGCCCTCAACACTCTTTTCCATCTCCCGGTCATCTACCTTACCGACCCGGCATGCCTTTAAAAAATCGCCCAAAAGGGATGAAATCTCCCAGATGCTGCCTCCGAAATGGTCCCAGATATATTCAATCTGGGACCCACTCAGGGTGAATTCTTTAATATTGGATTCCCTGGCCAGATTGTTCAGCCAGTACACAATATCTTCCCTGGGCAAATAATCGACTTCACAGAACTTGGCAGTTTTCCTGAGCTTGCTGTCGTTGTACAGCTTTTCGATGAAATACCCGTCCGAGCTGGACAAGAGCACGTGGCACAAGTGGCTTTCCTTGGTCATGGCCACAAAAAAATTGATCAGCTCCTTAATAAGCTCGCGCTGGGAGTTGAAATAGATGGACTCCAGGGCCTGCAGCTCGTCAATGATAATGACCGGCTTTATTCCTTGCGCATTCAAATCGTTGAGTTCAGCCTTCATCACGTCAAAGGGGTCCAGCTGCCGGTCGCGTATTTTTTGCTGGGTTTTAACCGTATACCGAAAGACCCGTAAATTGTACTGCCTGGTCTCGGCGGTATCCTTTTCGTCCTGCTCTTCCAACTGGAAAAAGCGCTGCAGGAAATCCTCGTAATTGACGAGAAGCACTTCCCGAAGATTAAAGAACTTGACCGAAAACTTTTTTTCGTCACTTAGATGCTCGTCAACAAACTTATAGATGAGGGTGGTCTTGCCGCTGGATTTGGGGCCGTAGAAAAACAGGATACTTTTGGGCCGTTCTTCTATCCATTGCTGGATATAGGCAATCTCTTCCTGCCTGTTAATAAAAGCGGGTTCATTTTTATATTCCATACAACCTCCCTCTATTCATACGAATAGCAAACTATAATTCCGGGACACAATACTAATTTTTTTTATCTCTGGTGGCATATTTATATTTCTGCTGGCGCAATTGATCAGTAAAGACCTCAAGGTTTTCTTCATTTTCAAATCTTTTATCAAAAAAGTTTCCGTCTTTATACCCATACACAATATTGGGATTTAACACAGTTTTAAAAAAGAAATCATTATATCTGCTGCCAATAAAATCAAAAGCCCCGGACAAATAACCAGTAAAAAAATTCAAGGAAGCACTGCACTACACCCGATCCATCCAGGCAACAACCTCCCGGGAAAACGTCCGGAAATCATCCAGATTCTTTGATGAGACAGAAAAAACAATATCCCAGCTTATCTCTACATACTCGTGTACGGCAATATTGCGAAACCCAACGCTTTTTTTCATGCGTATGCAGGTTTCACTGGAAATGACCCCCAGCCGGTTCAAATTCTCAAAGCTGTCCACCATGCTTTCCGGCGCTTTTTCTGAAAACTCTGCATTTATATGAGCAGCAATATCCACACAAACCTGAACGGCCCTCTGAAGATTTACAGAAACAATATCCTGAAGATCATAATCCTGCTCAAGGTCCTCACTTTTCTTGGGTGTTTTCTCATCAATCCGCTGAACACACCGTTTCAAAGTGGTAATCTTTCTTAATATGATCTGTTTATCCATTTACGGAACCTTTATGAAATCAGCCACCTGTTTTTCCAGAATCATTTGTGTCAACGGCATCATGTCGGCCTGGTTGTACCACATTTTTTTTAAAAAAAAGGCCAGCAGCGGCACCGATTTTTTAATAACAACCTCACCTGTGCACAGGATGTTTTTTAGAATATGCCCGTTCACGCAATGGAGATCAATCAGGTCAATATGCCGCCCCAGTGATCTTTCAAGGGAAATATAGATTTCATACTTTTCTTCATGGGAAACTTTTTCTTGAGCAGCAAAGGCAATATCGATATCACTTCTATATGTCAGCCGGCCGCTTAAAGCGGATCCAAAAAGTATCACCAATTGAATTTCCGGAAAATCCTGAAATGCTTGTTCGATTTTTGAATGACTGATGCATGTCATATTTTTTTTACCAGAATCCCCACATGCCGGTCATAAAAACAAACAGGGCCAGCACAATATTGGTGGTGCCGTGGGCCACCATACAGGATAGAAGGTCCCCTCTTTTTACCCAGACCCAGGAAATCAGCAGGCTGTAGCAGAATGCAGCCGCCCATTCGACAACGGTGTGGCCCAGTGTAAAGGCAAGGGAAGATATCAGTACGGCCGGCCATGTCCAGTCCCCCCGCTTTACATCAAACACAGAAGCTTCATCAAGGGCTTTTAACAATGCATCCTTTTCCTTGTTTTTCCGGGCGCGATCCCACTGCAGGGCCAGCCTGAGGACATACCCCCTGATGGCCAGCTCCTCGAACACGGGGACCAGAAGCCCTGCTGCAAAGATCCTGAGCAGAAACCCCTGTATACTCCATGGTTCACCCTGGGGTGAATCCAGAAAGGGAAACAAAAGCAGGCTCCAGATCACAAATCCTGCCAGCCCGGCAGCTACTCCCCAGACAATGGATTTTATCCTTGTTCCGGAAAAGGACAGCGGAAAAAACCACTGCCTGGCCCAGACAATTAAACCGGCTACAATGAATATTCTTAAAAAGTAATTAATCTCAATTGAAATAATATTATCAGGCACAGAGGCAATGCCCACATAGGCAAAATACGGCAGAAAATACGGGAGAATCAGATCTCTATTGGATAAAGAGTCAGTTAATCCCGGCATCTTCATCTTCTCCAGTATTTACAGAATGGTCTTTATGGCTGATATCGTTGCCCTCTTTTTTATCGAGGTTGCTCTCTTTTTTATCGAGGTTGCCCTCTTTTTTATCGACACTGCCCGCTTTTTTATCGAGACTGCTTTGTCTCTTTTTGCTGTTCTTCCTGACCTTATAAAAATCATAAATACCCCAGGGCAGCAGCACAATGCTGAGAACCCGGTTGAAAAGGGCGTGCTTGATCATGTCCGGATCAGTGGTCAGCCAGCCGTCATAAAAACACCACAACCCAAAAAAAATCAAAAGAAATGTAAACACATAAGGACTGATGGCCGGTGGTTTGGGGGGGAGTTTTTTATCTGATTTCAATCGTCTTCCTTAGGGATCTTCCAAAAAATAATCCACGCATCTTGATTGTCTTTTTGCCTGTCTTCTGCGTTGCACCAATGGGACATATTTCAATATGCCCCCATTGCCACGCCTTGAAGACAGACAAAAATCCTGCGCAATATGCGTATATTATTTTTTTCCAGATCCCTTATTAAACTGCATTGTTTAAACCTGGTTTCTTGTATCTTGTTTCTTGTATCTTGTTTCTTAAAAAAATAAGTAAAGTGTCCCCGAATTTAAAAATAGGTAAAGTGTCCCCGAATTTACTAAAGTGTCCCCGAATTTACTCGATCAGGTCGGCTACTCGGGAGGCGGTTTTTCCATCCCAGAGGTCGGGGATTCTGCTTTCGGCTACCCTGCCCTCCAGAACCGCAGTCACCATTTCAAATATATCTGCTGGGGTGCATAATTTATTGGTGCCCATGGTGACGGTGACCGGCCGTTCGGTGTTGGGCCGCAGGGTCAGGCAGGGAATGCCGAGATAAGTGGTTTCTTCCTGTACGCCGCCGGAATCTGTGATCAGCAGCTTTGCATTGAACACCAGATTCATGAAATGGATATATCCCAACGGATCGGTCAGATGGATATTGCTGTTGTCTGCCAGAATGGCGGTCAGGTTGAATTTTTCCAGATTTGCCCGGGTTCTGGGGTGAATGGGAAATATCAGGGGGAGTTTGTCTGATATTTTTGACAATTCTGTGCACAGGAGGTTCAGGGTATCAGAGCTGTCCACATTGGACGGCCTGTGAAGCGTTACCAGGCCGTAATCTTTGCCGCGGCATCCAAACTCCTGATAAACAGCATGTTCCTCTATGGTGGTTCTGGCCATTTCCAGGGAATCGATCATGATATTGCCCACCATGGTGATTTTATCCCGGGCAACGCCTTCCTTTAGCAGATTTTCATTGCCGTCCGCAGACGGTGTCCATAAAAAATCAGATATGGCATCTGTGACAATTCTGTTGATTTCTTCGGGCATGGTACGGTCAAAGGAGCGCAGGCCCGCTTCCAGATGGGCGGTTTTAATGCCCAGCTTGGCCGCAGCCAGGGTGGCGGCCACCGTGGAATTCACGTCCCCCACCACAACGACAAGATCAGGACGTTCATCAAACAGCACTTTTTCATAGGCAATCATCACATTTCCGGTCTGCTGGGCATGGGTGCCGCTGCCCACCCCGAGATGGATATGGGGAGGGGGAAGTTTGAAATCCCTGAAAAACACATCAGACATGTTGAGATCATAGTGCTGGCCGGTATGGACAATGACCGGCTCCAGGTTTTTTCTGCTTATCAGTTCATGATACAGGGGAGCGATTTTCATGAAGTTCGGTCGTGCTGCTGCTATTAAATGTATTTTCATTGTTTTTTCCAGTTTACCCGGGGGTTCTGTCCTTTAATGAATTTTTCCGTACAAGAAAAATGTCTTTATGGAGTGTTCGGATCTTATCTGTTAGTGCTTTTATATCGACCCTTGACGTCCATTTTATTGAAGCCAATTGATCTTCAGGAAAAGTCTTTATAATTTTACTTATTTCAACAGGTTCCACCCAAAGGTCTTTTTCTTTTGCATCTTCGAATATCTCATCCCAGAAAAATTCATATTTACTTGCAATAAAAAGAATATCAACCACATCTTTTGCATCCATCCGACTTAGCGCACACAGCTTGTTTGAAAGAATATTGCTCCAGTTATCCACTTTTTTGAAAACTGAATTATTTTGAAAATCTCCCTTATGATATTGAATATCATTAACAAAATCTACTTTGAGATAAACTCCATTACTTTCTATTGCAAGTCTCACGAACGAATCTGAGACTAAGCCGATATCTACTTTCCAGTCGTTTTTTTGTTTCAGTTTATCAATAACTGCCTGGGTTTCTCTTCTGAAATCAGGATTTGCATTAACAAAAAAATCCAGATCATCTGAATACCTGTGATTTAAATAACACCTGGAAAGAGCTGTGCCCCCAGTAAGATAGAAAGAAACATTTAATCCCTCTATCAAATGAAGGACACTATCCTGAAGAGGATACAATAAGGTCTGATAATATTTTTCTTGCGTATCTATATTTATTCCTCAACTCTTTGGGATACAGACGATTTATTACCGTTTCGTCCAGGACATGATCTTTTAAATCTTCATATGAAAATAATTTTACAATAGTATCCCAACCATAGCTGTTAAGGATTCTTCTGTAGAGATCAACCCGTGCTTTCTTATCTTCTTTTATTTTTCCATCCAGAAGACCGAGTATATATTCCGGTTCTATATTTTTATCCCAGTATATTTTTTTAATTATCTCTTTTTTATCTATCCTGGTCATTAACTCACTCAGCTCTGCGGCAACTTTTGCTCACCCTTTTTTCTAAGGTAGTGTTTGAACGAAAACGCACCCATCTGCTGCGTTGCTGCAAAAGTTTGCCAAATTATATAATCGGGCCTCATGTACCTGAGTACACTCCGGTTTCAAACTTTTTTGCGCCTTGCAGCTGGGCACGTTTTCGTCCAAACACGGGGTTTTCGTTCAGACACTAAGGTAGCCTGTACAGGTGAGAAAGTCTGCATGGTTAAAGGATTCAATCATGGATCTGAGTTTTTTCTCCGTGCGGTTCAGATTGATGTAGTGCCTGAACCGAAAGCCCTGAGATGCCTGTTTTACCCGGGGCTGTCCAGGATCAAACTCCCAGGGGTGGGCGTAAAACACAAATGCATCCTGGTGTTTCAGCACGACTTTCATGCCCTGTCTGAATAATGGAAAAGGAATCAGCCTGAAATACCCGCCCCCGCCAAGGGGAAAGACTTTGTTTTTTAAAACAAGATTGGAAACAGGAAGTTCATAAAAATTCTCTGCAAGTTTACATGCATGGCCTTGTTTTTCACAGGCTGAAAGGTCAATCACCCCGTACCGGCCATGCATGGCAAAGGAGTTATAACTTGAGTCATAGCCATACCCTGCACTTTTGATGATGTTAAGGATATCGTTATTTACTGCAAAACTTGGGGCCCTGTACCCTGAAATGGCTGCGCCGGTGATATCTTCCAGGCATTTCCTGCTGGTTTCAAGGTCCTCTTTTAACTCCCCGGGATTCTGGCAGGTACAGAGATGATGGCTGAATCCGTGGGAGGCCACTTCATGCCCTCTTTTGTGAATCTCCCGGACAAGTCCGGGGTCTCTTCTGGCAATCCAGCCCAGGACAAAAAACGTGGCTTTAGGCGCAAAGGAAAAAGAATCCAGAAGATCAAGGATTTTATGGGTGTTGCGCACCACCCGGAGATCAAAAGACGACCACGCGGAAAACGGGATATACTCCTTGAAATTCTCCACCTGGAACCAGTCTTCCACATCAAATGTCAATAATAAATTCGGTAAATTCGGGGACACTTTACTAATTCTTTTTTAAATTGGGGACACTTTACTTATTTATTCTAATACTCGATCATCAAGTTTTTTGAAATGCACCGCCCCCAACGGTTGCCTGTCAGGAACGAGAACGACGGAGGACTTTTTCCCTGCCAGGCTAAAAATCAAGAACTGCGGCCACTGGTCCTCAAACAGCTTGATTTTCTTAACGCCTGGCAGGGAAAAAGTC
>JAWOEJ010000266.1:0-11517 GCA_046482845.1 Desulfobacteraceae bacterium
GCGGGCGCGCCGCTCTCGATGATGTCGGCGGCGGCCTCGACCGCCTCGGCGCCGAGCATGGCGGGCTGCTGGGCCACGGTGGCGCCCATGCGGCATTCGCGGACGGCGGCGACGGCGTCGTCGGTGGCGTCGAAGCCGACCACCAGGATGTCCCGGCCGGAGGCCTCGATCGCCTGCAGCGCGCCGAGCGCCATCTCGTCGTTGTGGGCGAAGACGGCCTCGATCTGCGGCTGGGCGGTGAGGATGTTCTCCATGACCGTCAGGCCCTCGGCGCGGTTGAAGTTGGCCGTCTGGCGGGCGACGATCGTGACGCCCGGGCAGTTCTCGACCATGAAGGTGTTGAAGCCCTCGCCGCGTTCGCGGGCGGCCGAGGTGCCGGGGATGCCCTCGAGCTCGACGACCGCGCCGACGCCCTCGAGCTGGGTGCAGATGAACTCCGCGGCGCTGGCGCCGCCGGCCACGTTGTCGGAGGCGATGAAGTAGGCGAGGTCGCCGCCGTCGACGCCGCGGTCGACCGCGATGACCGGGATGCCGGCGTCGTTGGCGGCCATTAGGGCGTGAGCTGACGGTCGCCGAAGCGCAGGTTGGGATCGTCAGATTCTCGCGGCGATCTGCTTTGGACATCGACCACCAACGATCCGCCGGGCATGCCAAGATCGGGCAAGAGCGCGGTGACTTCCTTGGCTAACTTTTTGGCCGCTTTTTGACGGGCTTTGGACAGTGCCTGTGCTTGTTGCTCGGCCTGTTTTCGCAGTTTTTGTAGGGCTTGTTGTTGTTTTTCGCGTTGTTCGTCACTGGATTCTAGGCTGTTGAGTTCGTCTCGAAGGGTGTATGTATGTTTGATGAGCTCGTCGATGGTCATGCCATGTTTTCGCTGCAGCCGATCCAAGGTGGCGAGTCGTTCTTCGACTTCGCTCAGTTGGTCCGTGTCAAGCTCGATGGTTTGGGCGTAGCGGCTCAGGCCACTTGCGAGATCTTCAACAAGGATATTCAGCTCATTGAGTTGATTGCACATCGGCTCCAAGGCGGGATCCACGCCATTGAAGGCACTTCGGGTAACGACGTAGACATCGACCTTGTCAATAATGTTTTCCGCGCCGCCCACTCCATAAAGGGAGGTGCCGGATTCATGGGGCTTACCGTTGTAAAAGAGCTGTCACACAGCTTGGAAAATGTACTTGATCTTATCCGTAATTTTGAACTCTCCCCGGAACCGGACAAAATCAGTGTTCTTTTAGAAGGATTTGATAAACTCGAGGAACTGATAAACCACATACAGACCAGCAATGATAAGGATGTTGAAAGCTATATCACCGCCCTGGAAAACATCACCAAATCAAGTTTGCCCGAAGAAAAACAGGAATCTGTATCAGAAATGATGGACATCCATCTCTTTGACCAGAGGGTTTTTCCCAGGGTATCCCGGTACGATATTGACAACTGCAAAAATGACGGAAAGTTTATCTATCTTGCTGAATATGATTTGATCCATGATATCCACAAAAAAAACAAAAATCCTATAAACCTTCTCAAAACACTTGAAAAAACCGGCATTATCATTGATTCCAGAATGGACTTTGAATCGGTCGGCACCCTTGACAGTGACCTTGTTTCCACACGGATTCCCTTTCAAATTCTTTATGCTTCCATTATTGAACCGGACATGGCGGAAACCCTTTTCGCCATAGAAGAGCAGCATATTCATCTGGTTGAGGACCATATGCTGACCCTGTCAAACGCGTCAGATCAGTCAGAGCCTGAAGCCATGCCGGCAAAGCCCCTGGTTGAGGAAGAGAAGCCTGCCGCTGTTGAAGCTGGAATATCAGCTGCCGAAGCAGAATCAGCAGAACAGGTATCTGTTTCACCCGGTTCCACAGACTTTGTCCATACAGCTGAACCTGTGGGCAGCCAGCAGAAACCCATGAATAATAATGAAAAGATCAATGCAGATTCAGCTGAAAAAGATGCCATGGCCGCATCCATAAAGCCCCAGGGGTCTTTAAGGGTCAATGTCAACCTGCTGGATACGCTCATGAATCTGGCAGGGGAACTGGTGTTAAGCCGAAATCAGCTGATCCAGGGGATAGGCTCCTCCAACACCAAGGCCACTGAACTTTCTAGTCAGCGCATCGACATGATCACATCCGAGCTCCAGGAGGCCATCATGCGGACCCGCATGCAGCCCATTGCCAATGTTTTCAATAAGTTCACCCGGGTGGTAAGAGACCTTTCCAGGGATCTTGGAAAAAAAGTTGATCTTGTTATTGAAGGAAAGGATGTTGAACTGGACAAGACCATTATAGAGTCCATTAATGATCCATTGACCCATCTGGTAAGAAATGCGGTGGATCATGGTATTGAACCCCCCGAAACAAGGGTGGAAGCCGGCAAGAACCCCACGGGAAGGATCATTCTGCGGGCTTTCCACGATGCAGGCCTTGTCAATATTGTAATATCTGATGACGGAAAAGGGCTTGATCCGGAAAAACTTGCCCGGGCCGCCCTGGAAAAAGGATTAAAAACAGACCAGCAGATCAGTGCCATGACAGACAAGGAAAAAACAGAACTCATACTGCTTCCCGGTTTTTCAACCGCACAACAGGTAACAGATGTGTCAGGAAGAGGCGTAGGTATGGATGTTGTGGTCACCAACCTTGAAAAACTGGGGGGCATCATAGAAATTGACTCAGAAACCGGTGCAGGTTCAGATATCCAGATCAAGCTACCTTTAACCCTGGCCATTATACCCAGTCAAATCATTTCCGTGGGCAATGAAAAATATGCCATTCCCCAGGTCAATTTAGATGAGCTGTTACGGATACCAGCCTCCCAGGTAAAAGAAAAAATTGAAAAGGTCGGTGATGCCGATGTTGTCCGATTAAGGGGAAATCTGCTGCCCCTGCTCAATCTTTCAAAAATTCTGGGAATTGAAAAAACCTTTATTCATCCGGATGATAACAAAGAATACCCGGACAAAAGGGTATCCGTCTCTGACAGGCGGTCGTTAAAACATGATGCGGATGAAACAGAGACTGGCAGCAGTGCCGACCAGGATGACAAAGCCAGAGAACAGCGCACCGGAAAAGACAGAAGGTATCGTGCGGCCAGTGCCATTAACATTGCTGTGGTATCGGCTGGACAGTTTAAATACGGAATGGTGGTGGATGAACTGAGCGACTCGGAAGAAATTGTTGTCAAACCCCTTGGCAGGCATCTTAAAAAATGCAACGGCTATGCCGGCGCCACCATCATGGGAGACGGCAGGGTTGCCCTTATTCTTGATGTATCAAGTCTTGCCCAGATGGGTGAATTAACAACAACCTCAGAAACAGAAAGAGTTGCCAAAGCTGCCAGGGAAGCAAGGGAAGCCGAGGACAGGGCCAGTGACAAGGCATCTCTTCTGCTCTTCAGAAACGGTGAATCAGAATATTTTGCAGCCCCGCTGAATCTGGTCGAAAGAATCGAAAGAATCCCCTTTTCCAGTATTGAGGAGGTAAGCGGCAAAAAAGTTGTTCAGTACAGGGGAGGGGCCCTTCCGCTGTATGAACTTTCCCAGGTGGCAGATCTTGAAAAACTGCCCCGGAGGGAACAGCAGGAAATTATTGTGTTTAAAGTCAAGAACCGGGAAGTCGGACTCATGGTCACCCCGCCGGTGGATGCTGTTGAAGTATTTCTTGACATTGATGATTCAACCCTGAAGCAGCCCTGCGTTACAGGTTCCATGATCATTAACAGCCACACCACGCTTCTGGTGGACATTTTCACCCTTGTAAAAGAATTGAATCCCTCATGGTTCACCCAGGAGAAAGGAGCGGCCACTGAAATGGCTGAATCCGGACAGAAAGTGATTCTGTTTGCAGAAGATTCTGCCTTTTTCAGGAACCAGGTCAGCAGCTTTATGGAAGAGGAAGGATTCAAGGTCATTAAGGCCGAAGACGGTGCTGAAGCCTGGGAAATCCTGCAGGACCGTTCTGAGGAAATCGATATTGTTGTAACAGACCTTGAAATGCCTGTCATGGATGGGTTTGAACTGACAAAAAGGATCAAGGAAAATCCTGATTTTTCAAATCTTTCCGTTATTGCCCTGACCTCCCTGGCAAGCGATGAGCACATAAAAAAGGGGCAGCAGGTCGATATTGACGAATATGAGATTAAACTGGACCGGGAAAACCTCATGAAAGTCATAAGAAAGCACCTGCATGTATAAAAAGAATTCCGGCAGAACAGCCTGACAGAACAAAATCAGGGCATGGCAGTCATATAACTTCCATGGCATGACCGGCCAAAACTAATCATGACAGCCATCAGCCGTCAGTAACCCTGGAAAAAAATTGTAATTGTTTACTGGAAGCTGATAACTGAGGTCTGAAGGCTGACGGCTGATGGCTGTCAAATAAAAGACAAAACCCAGCATACTGGCACAGGGAGACTAAAGTATGAATGACACCATAGATATCGTTTCAGACGCCACCATGGAGCTGGCCACTTTTTATGTGGGAAAAGCAGTGTGCGGCATTGATATCCTCAATATTCAGGAAATTAACAAAAACTTTGAAATGACCTCTGTCCCCCAGTCGGCAGATTACGTTGTAGGGGTTCTAAATCTCAGGGGACGTATTGTTACCGTCCTGGATCTGGGGAAAAAACTCGGGCTGTCCCAGATAGAAAAGCACAGAAACAACCGCAATATCATCGTTCGATCCCAGGAAGAATACATTGGCCTTCTGGTAGACAGTATCAGCGATGTGGTATCAGCAGAAAAAGATAATATAGAACAACCCCCGTCCAATATAGGCGGGGTAAAAGGAAAATTTTTCCATGGTGTTCTAAAAACCAAAAACAGCCTTATCGGTATTCTGAACATTGAAGAGGTGCTCAAAGATTAGATGGAAAAAATTAAAGTCCTTGTGATAGACGACACCATTTTCTACCGGAAAATAATCACTGATGTGTTAAAAGAAATTTCTGGGATTCAAGTCGTCGGTACCGCCAACAATGGAAAAATAGCCCTGTCCAGGATTGCATCCCTAAAGCCTGACATCATCACCCTGGACATTGAAATGCCGGAAATGACCGGCATTGATGTTTTAGAGCAGTTAAAGGACAATCCTGATCCTCCCGCCGCTGTTATGCTTTCCACCCTGACCCGTAAGGGCAGTGAAATGACCATCAGAGCCCTTGAGCTTGGCGCCTTTGATTTCATTACCAAGCCGGATGCCGGTAAAATGGCTGAAAATCTGATAAAAATCAGAGAATCCCTTGCTCCGGTTATTCAGGCGTTTAAACGAAAAAAAGAATTCAGTACCAGACTGAGAACAAAAACTGCCGGAAAACACTTTCCTGTAAGGACTCCAGACAGGACAGCGGCCTATATTTCAAAGTATAAAAAGGAAAAAAGGAAAACCCCTTCTGAAATCATAGCCGTAGGAATCTCCACAGGGGGGCCCAATGCACTGGCCAAAATGATTCCCATGCTTTCACCAGATCTGAATGTGCCGGTTCTGGTTGTTCAGCACATGCCCCCCATGTTTACCCAGTCCCTTGCAAAAAGCCTGGATGCCAAGTCAAAACTTATGGTAAAGGAGGCTGAGAACAATGAACCGGTTTTACCCAATATCGTATACATTGCACCCGGGGGCAGGCAGATGAAAGTTGCAGCCGGTCCCGACGGATCTACGCGGCGGATTAAAATCACCGATGACCCGCCTGAAAACAGCTGCAGGCCGTCTGCGGATTATTTGTTCCGGTCTGTTTCAAAACACTATGTGGGCAGGGCCACCGGTGTGATTATGACAGGTATGGGATCGGATGGGTCAAAGGGGTTGGAATTAATGAAAAAAAACGGCAGCATTGTCATTGCACAGAACAAAGAAACCTGTACCGTATTTGGAATGCCGAGATACCCCATTGAAAACAACCTGACAGATATGATTATTCCCCTTGAAAAAATAGCCGAAGCCATTGGGCAAACGGTAAAACAGTGAGCCCCTGGACATGATTAAAATTACGCCGCAGGAGTTTGATGCGTTTTCAAAATATATTCTCGAAATATCAGGCATTGCTCTGTTAAAGGGAAAGGAGTACCTGGTTGAAACAAGACTTAACCCTGTACTTACATCGTATAAATGCCCCTCATACGCAGATCTGCTGAGAAAGGCAAAAAACGATTTTAAAAAAGAAATCGAAAAAAAAATCATTGATGCCATTTCCACCAATGAAACCTATTTTTTCCGGGACAAGTCCCCTTTTGAACTTCTCCAGTTTAAAATCCTGCCCGATCTGATAGACAAACGCTCCAGAACCAGATCAGGGCTGAGACCGTCCATCCGTCTCTGGAGCGCTGCCAGTTCAACCGGCCAGGAAATTTACAGTATTGCCATGGCCCTGAACGAAATGAACATAACCCCCAAAAGCTACAATATCAAACTGCTGGGCACAGACATCTCTGATGCGGCAGTTGCCCAGGCAAGTTACGGAAAATACAACAAATTTGAAATTGCCAGGGGACTGGATCAAAAACGCCTTACCCGGTATTTCACACCGTCTGCTGGGGATTATTGGCGGATAAAGGATGAAATAAGGTTCATGGTGCAGTTCAAAAAGATGAATCTGATGAAACCCTTTGTCGGACTGGGAAAATTTGACATTATTTTATGCAGAAATGTCATGATTTATTTTACTTCTGAAGACAGACGAAAAATATACAATAATATCGCAAAAGCTCTGGAACCGGACGGATATCTGATTATTGGCGCCACAGAATCCCTTGCCAATGATTCAGATCTTTTCACTCCGAAAAGATATTTAAAATCTGTTTTTTACCAGTTTAAATAACAGGCACAATTATGACCAGCATCAATTCAAAGGAATTCATGGATGAACTGCTTTTCTGCCTTAAGGCCAGGGATGAGGTCAAGGCAAAAGCGCTTCTCCAGTTTGCATCAGACACCCATCTTGATATCAAGATCCAGAAACAGGCTTTGCTTGAAATCGGCAGGGCCGATGAAAAAATTGCCTTTCCTTTGCTGGAGCATTTAACCCGGGTAGAAATGGCCGATCAGGAGATCAAAGACACCCTTTACGATCTGATCCTTGACAAAGCCTGCGGCAATACAGACCTGGTTATCAAGTACATCTCCCGGGAAGAAAAACAGAATCAGATCATATATATTAAAGCTGCCGGGGATCTTCTCCTGACTGAAGTGGCCCCTGTTCTTACTGATATTATAAATACCGGCACAGACCCTGACGTTCTTTATCATGCTGTAAAATCCCTTGGCGCACTCAGAATGAAAGCTGCACTGCCTGTTTTTTCAAAACTGATTAAAGGCAGAAAAAAAAATGACAGGATAACCAGGGAAACAATGTCAGCCATTTCAAGCCTTGCATCTAAAGATGCGGCTGATACACTTCTTTCATTTATAAACATTCAAGACCCCCTGGCTTTGCCTGCCATTGAAGCCATTGCAGCCATCCAGTCCCAGTATGCCTTAGAAACCCTTTCTAATCTGCTCTCCTCAAAATTTGCCAGAATACGGAATGCAGCCATAGATCAAATTATTAAAATAGGGAAAAAATCCGTACCAATTCTTACCAAGGCCACGTTTCAGGAATCTTCAGATTACATGGTGCACCTCATTACAACCCTTGGTTATATCGGAGACCAGGCAGCCCTGCCCTGCATCCTTGACATTATAAAGGCATGCCCGGAAAATCCAAATGTCAGACAGGCCTCCTATGAAGCCATGGAGCGTCTCCCCTCAACCCAGTGGGGTATTTTGCTTGCAGCCGGACTGTCAGATCCTGTTGAAGCAGTCCGAATGAGCGCTGCCCGGGCTGTTGATAAAAATTTATCCAAAGCTCTGGTAACAGGACTTAAACACCTGGTAAGAAATGAAGATCAGACTGCTGAAAATGCGGTTGCCGCATTGATTGACAGCCGTGCAGACAATATTTTCAATTTC
Source organism: Desulfobacteraceae bacterium (assembly GCA_046482845.1). Lineage (GTDB taxonomy): Bacteria > Desulfobacterota > Desulfobacteria > Desulfobacterales > Desulfobacteraceae > DATFJZ01. Next base: position 7,965 of record JAWOEJ010000266.1, read on the forward strand.
CTGGTACAGGAACCTTCCTTTACCCGGCTTGCTGTAAATTATGTTCAGAACAAAGCCGCCAGGGCTGCCGGACAGCACTTTGTTCAACTGATGAAAGACAAGGGGTTTACTGAAATTGCCGCAAAAATCAATTTGCATCGCAATGAAAAAGAAAAAAATACTCAGGAAAAAATAGAAATCTATGTGGTGGATGACTCAAAAATGATGCTCAAGCTCTATCAGAACAAGCTTGAAAAATTGGGATTTACGCCCACTTTGTTTCAATTTCCTGTGGAAGCTGTCAAAGCCGTGTCCATATTAAAGCCCGCTCTGGTTATAACAGATCTGAACATGCCTGAAATGAACGGGCTTCAGCTAACCCGGGTACTCCGAAAACAGTATACACCACAGCAGCTTCCGGTTCTCATGATAACCACGCAAAGCGACTTTGTGATGACCAGAGAAGGCGAGCAAAGTATTCAGTTTAATGATAATACAATAAAAAAAACAGGTATCAGTAAAATCCTTCACAAGCCCTTTTCCGATAAAGCCCTCAAGAAAAGTGTTGATGAACTGATTCGAACAAGGAAAAACAATGATAAGAAAAGCAATGATATATGATGTCAAACCCATTCACGCCCTGCTTCAGCACTACAGCAGCAAAGGAGAACTGCTGGCCCGGCCGTTGAGCAAACTTTACGATCATCTCAGGGACTTCTGGGTGTACGAGGAAGAAGGTGAAATTTTGGGATGCTGCGCCCTGCAGTTCTGCTGGGAAGACCTTGCAGAAATCAGATCCCTTGCCGTATGGGAGAAGGCAGCCCATAAGGGCATCGGCACCCTTCTCGTAGACAGATGCATACAGGAAGCTCTGGTATTTCAAATCAAAAGGCTGTTTACCCTGACATACAGACCGGAATTTTTCAAACGATTTAATTTTTCTGTAATTGACCGGTCTGAACTGCCCTTGAAAATCTGGGCAGACTGTATTTTATGCGTCAACTTTCCCGACTGCGACGAAATTGCCATGATAAAACCCCTTTATGAATAAATAATTTTAAAGGGAACAGGCGGACAATTGTGGACGGATGGCTTTGGCAGAATCTGCTCCAGGGAGACACTGAGCCAGTTGCTGTCGGTTTTACACTCTCTAAGCCGTCCGCCTTCCGAGGGAAGGGCATGAACGGAACAGGTATAATATACATTGAAAATACAGACATATTTTCTGTTGTCCTTGGCAATCACATAGTTCTTTAAAAATCTTTCCATTTTAAATCCAGCTATATCAGCAATTTTACGGACCTCCTCCCTGGAAAACTTAACCAGAACCGCCTTGGATATTCCGTTTTCGTCTATTCTTAAAAGCGCCCTTGACTCACTGCTGCCCACATAAACAGTGGTCATGATGCCGATTTTTCTAAAATACTGAGCCGCCACAATGGCCGCTGTCCGACGTCCCCCTGCCATAACAGGCATCCCGTAGTATTCAAAAAACTTATTTTGAATGGTTTCAGCGTATTTGTCCCCTTTTTCGTAAAGATCCCTTGAAATATACCGCAAATATTTAGCCAGGTGCTCTGCGGCGTCTGCAATGGGCCAGTCAATCCTCACATGAACATGGGTCAGGGCATAGCTTTTCCTGGCCCTGGCATCCGGCTGAATCAAAAGGGCATAATCCACAGGGAGAAGATTTTTCATTAAATTATAAAACCCGGGGGTTTCCATATATTTAAGATTGTTATGAAAATCATCCACATCGGAAAAATATTTATTTTTTATAAGATTTGTCTTTGTGGTTTTATTGGCATCAAAGTATCTGACATATTTTTTATGATTGGCATCCAGGGAACTTTCAGAAAAGATCACCAGAAAAGAATTCTGATGCTTGAATTCTGTGTTGGGAATCCGCGCCCTGGGCTTAAGCTCCCTGATTTCCACAAAGGGATAGGGCAGGTTCTGATCCAGGAAATTCTGGTAGGAATGAAGCAGAGAATAATCCAGCACAAAAAGATCCATCTGGTCCCTGAGAACCTCATAGTAGGATCGTCTGAGTTTTTTGTCACGGCTGAGAACTGCCCTGCTGCAGCAGAACATCTTATTTTGCTCCTTTTTGTGCATGATCTTCGAGAGCGGTCACGCCGGGCAGCTCTCTGCCCTCCATCAGATGGAGGAATGCCCCGCCGCCTGTTGATATATAGCTTATTTTTTCAGCCACACGGCATAATTTTACAGCAAGGCCGGTATCCCCGCCCCCGACAACAGAAAATCCGCTGGATTCTGCCACAGCATCTGCAACAACCTGGGTACCGGCCCTGAACGCCTCCATTTCAAAAACCCCCATGGGACCATTCCACACAATGGTTTTTGCCTTTTTGATTGCCTTTGCAAAAACAGAAGCGGTCTTCGGCCCGATATCCAGTGCCATATACTGGTCTGGAATTTCATTTACCAGAACTGTTTGTTTCAATGCATTTTTATCAAATTTTTCAGCTGCTACAAGATCCTCAGGCAGCAGAAGTTCAACACCTCTTTCATTGGCCGTTTTAACAATATCTTTGGCTGTTGACACAAGATCCGCTTCTATCAGGCAGCCCTTGGTATCTATCCCGCACCCCTTTAAGAAGGTATTGGCCATGGCACCCCCTATAATCAGGGTATCCACATAATTAAGCATATTATTCAGTGCATTGAGCTTGGTGGACACCTTGGCCCCGCCGATAACAGCCACCAGGGGCCGGGTGGGATTTTTTACACAGTCATTATAGCAGGCGACTTCCTTTTCCAGAAGAAAACCGGCAGCCGATTCCCTGACACAGGGCACTATTGCGACCACCGAGGCCTGGCTTCTATGGGATACGGAAAAGGCATTGTTCACGTAAACATCGCACAGGGCTGCCAGCTCTTTGGCAAACTCCGGGTCATTGCTTTTTTCACCCTTATGAAATCTCAAATTTTCAAGAACAAGAATAGCGCCGTTTTCAAGCTTTGCTGCCCTCTCACGGGCATAGGTGCCAATGCAGTCATCTGCAAAATCGATTTTTCTGTTTAAAAGCACGGATAACTGCTCTGCTGCCGGTGCCAGGGAAAGCTTTTCCTCCCTTTTGCCTTCAGGCCGGCCCATATGGGATGCCAGTATAATTTTCGCCTGCTTTTCAATTAAATAATTGATCAAGGGAAGAGTCGCCCTTATGCGGTTGTCATCGGTAATATTCAGGGACTCATCCATGGGCAGGTTATAATCAACCCGGACAAAAACCCTTTTCCCCTTAAGTTCCAGATCCTTAACTGATTTCATTGCTCCCCCTAAAATTTCGCCGTTCAGTGATTTTCTTTGTGTATCTGCTTTTTTCTGGACCAGCGCTCAAAAAAACCGATCATCCCGGCTTTTTCACTGCGCTCCACAAGTTCTTCCTTCACCCTTTTCCCTTTGCTTCCAGCCATGGCCGCCCTGAGACAGGCGGTTTTCCAGGGACAAAGGTACATGCAGTCATCAGGGGTTTCCCTCAATCCTTTTTCAGTCATGGGAAAAACGGTTTCAAGATCACCAAAACAATGGGGTTTCTGTTCTGTTTTA
>JAWOEJ010000313.1:0-2964 GCA_046482845.1 Desulfobacteraceae bacterium
ACTGCACGCATCATCAGGTCGGCAATTATTGCACTCTTGTTTTTCCCGGAAAACGTGGTGTTGAATTTTTTCTTTATTTCTTCTGGTACGCTGAAATTTATCTTTCATTCAGTTCGTCCCTTTCAAATTTTCTCCCTGCTGCTGCATATGAAAGCTTTTCCATAAGCTGGTCATAGTCATTATTACAGGGACACCATTCTTAATTCTTTGGTTTCGGCCCCGGCTTTTGCAGCCGCACTTTTTGGCCTGTCATCTTTCCCGCGGTATATACGGTTTGACATTTTCATATAAAGTTATACTATTATGAACAAAATGTATAACACATGGAGGCCCAATGGCGTCAGCATACACAAAAACAGTAACTGTTTCTTCCAAGGGATGGGTGGTGATCCCTGCGCCGATTCGTAAAAAGATCAGCCTCAAACCCGGGATGAAAATGACTGTTCAAGAAGTTGAGGGAAAGATCATTCTTGAACCGCAGACCGGGGACATCGTGGATGCCCTTTTTGGCAAGCTGGCAGGGGGATCTTCCCTGACCAGGGCTTTGCTGGAAGACAGGGCCGAGGAAAAGCGGCGTGAAAAATAAAGGATTTATTCTCGATAGCTACGCCCTGCTTGCTTATTTTCAGGCCGAACAGGGCGGTGAAGCGGTGCGAGATATTCTTAAAAAAGTGCAAGCCGGAGAGGCTTACACCCTGCTTTCAGTTATCAACCTGGGCGAAATCTATTACATCGTTTCCCGCAAGCTGGGAATGGAAACAGGGCGGGCAGTGATTGAAGACATTTCTAAAATGCCGGTGGACCTTATAGAGGCAGACACGGCTCGTGCAATTGCAGCTGCAGAAATAAAAGCGCAGTATCCGCTGTCCTATGCAGACGCTTTTGCAGTGGCCGCTGCAATGGAATTTTCCGCCACCATTGTTACCGGAGATCCGGAATTCAAGGCAGTGGAATCTTATGCTTCAGTTCTCTGGCTTTGAAAGGGGGGGTAATTTATAAAAAATCAATTGGAAAGGAGCAGAAGATGATCAAACAAATTATCAGACCCCAGTCGCAGCAATATGTGATTCAAATTCCAAAAGAATATTTGAATAAAGATGTTGTTGTTTCTGTAGCGCCGCTTACTGAAGATACAGCACAAAGTGATGATCGTTTGGGTATCATAAAAAGAACTGCTGGAATATTGGCAGATAGAAAAATAGATCCCGTGGCATGGCAGAGAGAAATAAGAAGTGAATGGGAAAGGTAGGTGATGAAGTATCTACTGGACTCAAACATTATAATTTACCATTTAAACGGGGGAAGATATCGTCAGATTTTTTTTCTGACAATATTAACAGATGCGCGATTTCCCGAATTACATATGTTGAGGTTCTTTCTTTATCGTGTGCCCGAAATTAACGGGAATCAAGCGGCTTTTATACGCTTCAAGTCACCCGTATCAACAGATTGTTTTGCCTTCCATAAATCATATTGAATCTGGAGACGAAGCCATCCTTCCGGTGTGCGGCCAAAAACTTTTGATAATCTAAGCGACATTTCCGGGCTGATGCCCGAACGTCCATTTAGCAAGGCTGAAAATGTTTTTCTTGTTACCCCCAGTGCCCTGGCAGCATCTGTTATGCTCACGTTAAGCGGTTCAACACAAAATTCCTTTATGATTTCGCCAGGATGTGGCGGATTATGCATATGCATATTTTACCTCCTTAATGGTAATCTTCATAATTCACATCAAAGGCGTCGCCATTTTGGATTTTGAAGGTAATGCGCCAATTTCCACTTATTTTGACTGCCCAGACCCCTTTGCGGTTACCTCTGAGCTGGTGTAGTTCCAGTCCGGGTAAATCCATGTCTTCAAGGCTTTCCGCTGTTTCTAGAAGAGCAAGAATTTTTTTGATCCGTATTACATGTTTGGGATTAACGCCACTTGATGTCCCGGATTCAAAAAGTTGTTTAAGTCCTTTATGTTTAAATTTTTGAATCATGTGAATTATGTGTAACCTGACACGGATCAGGTGTCAAGACCTGATTATACCCCAAATATTGGATAAGCGGTATTTTTAGGGCCAAAAAGCGCTGTTTAAGCGGAAAAATGAGGGTCAAAAACAATGTTTTGCCAAAAATGCCGGCAGGTTGTGCCGGTCCGACCCCATTTCCACTGGTTGCTTTTGCCCTGTGTTTGGATTGATGTAAATATCATGTCTGGAGCCTGAACGCAGGAGAGTGCAGCCTTCACGCTGGAGCTGCCGGATAAAGTGTTTTCGCTTCATAAAGCGATTTGTTTGATCTGGTGTTTTTCAGGAACATCCTCGAGAATCATCATTCGATAGGCGTCTTTGATGTTTTCCTCAAGTTCTTCGAGAGTTTCTCCCTGCGTCATGATTTCAGGGTGTTCAAGCAGCTTTCCAAGCCAGAAATTTTTGCTTTTCCAGTAAATCAGCGTAAATGTTGTATTCATTGCATTTTTTTCTCCTTTGGTTTTCCAGGGTCGGTATAATTATAATAGATGTTTCATTTTCCGTTGTCAAGCAGGCGGTCCGGGAGATGGCCCGGGGCAATGTAAGGACAAATATTGGGATAATCGGTGTTTTTTAGGGCCAAAAAGCGCCACCTAAACGGAAAAATGAGGGGGTAAAAAGAATGTTTCACTAAAAAAACCGGAGGGTTGGGTTGGTCCGACCCTCTTTAAAATAAATCATATTGAATCTGGAGACGAAGCCATCCTTCCGGTGTGCGGCCAAAAACTTTTGATAATCTAAGCGACATTTCCGGGCTGATGCCCGAACGTCCATTTAGCAAGGCTGAAAATGTTTTTCTTGTTACCCCAAGTGCCTTGGCAGCATCTGTTATGCTCACATTAAGCGGTACAACACAAAATTCCTTTATAATTTCGCCAGGATGTGGCGGATTATGCATATGCATATTTTACCTCCTTACCGGAGAAACTGCTTTCGCTTCATAAAG
>JAWOEJ010000342.1:0-3446 GCA_046482845.1 Desulfobacteraceae bacterium
GCTGCAGCCAGCAGTCCCCACGAGGTAGCGGTGTTACCGTCAATGGTACGGTACAGTCCCTTCTCAATATCGGCGGGACTGACCTTATAAACAGGGCTCATAGCCAGCGGTTGCCTGTCAGGAACATTGAGAACCAAAGGAGATCAGACTTTTTCCCTGCCAGGCGTTAAGAAAATCAAGCTGTTTGAGGACCAGTGGCCGCAGTTCTTGATTTTTAGCCTGGCAGGGAAAAAGTCCTCCGTCGGTCGCTGTTCTGACAGGCAACTGCTGGGGGCGGCGGTATTCAAAAAACTTGATAACCGAGAATCAGGAATCTGCAATGATTATTGGACTTGATGTTGGGGGAACCCATACAGATGCTGTGCTTTTAAACAAAACCGGCATTGTAAAAAAAGCAAAAGTAACAACCGATTCATCGGATCTATTTACCACGGTGCTGTCGGCATTGACCTGTATTTTAAAAGACAGCCGGCCTGAAAAAATAGAGCGGCTTGTTTTAAGCACAACCCTTACCACCAATGCGGTGGTTCAGAAAAAAGTCGACAAAGTCGGCATCATTGTATCTGCCGGCCCGGGAATTGATCCGCAATTCTACCGCACAGATGAGTATTTTTATGCGGTTTCAGGATCAATCGACCACAGGGGAAGGGAAAGAACCCCTGTCAATGAAAAGGAAATCAGGCAAATTGGAGCTGAACTAAAAAAAGCGGGCATTAAAAGCATCGGAATTATCGGAAAATTTTCACCCCGGAACCCGGCCCATGAACTGACCATAGAATCAATTTTGAAAAATGATTTTGAAAAAATTTTTCTGGGTCACACGGTTTCCGGCAACCTTAATTTTCCAAGGCGTATTGCCACGGTGCATCTCAATGCAGCGGTATTTAATATGCACAAAAACTTTTTTGATGCAGTCAAAAAATCATTAAAGGAAAAAGGACTGCATATTCCCATACAGATACTCAAAGCCGACGGCGGCACCATGAACCTGGAATCCTCAATGGCCTTTCCAGGGCAGGCCATATTGTCCGGTCCTGCAGCCAGTGTCATCGGATCCCTGGCCTATGCACCGGAAAACAAGGATACCATCGTGCTTGACATTGGGGGAACCACAACCGATATTGCCCTGCTTGCCGGTAAAGCGCCTCTGCTGGAGCCTGTTGGCATCAAAAGGGGAATCTACAAAAGCCTTATAAGATCTTTGAAAACCCAGTCCATCGGCATAGGCGGGGACAGCAGGCTTTGCATTGAGAACAAAGAGATAAAAATAGGCCCTGACCGCTCTGGACCTGCCATGTGCTTTGGCGGCAGTGACCCCACCCCGACAGATGCCCTGGTGGTGCTCGACATCATTAAAACAGAAAACAGGGAGGCATCCCTGAGGGGAATAAAAACACTGGCTGACCAGCTAGGAGAAACGGTCAGGGAAACCGCAGAAAATATTTTTGAGGAAACCTGCTCCGTGATTCTGAACCAGGCTTTTAAAATGATTAAACAGGTCAACAGCAAACCGGTTTATACGGTCCACGAATTTCTGGAAGGATACAAAATCAAACCTCAAAAAATCCTTCTTCTCGGCGGACCGGCCAGGGATATGAAAGACATAATCGAGCAGGTTTCAGGCATAGACACCCAGGTTGTTATGAACAGCGATGTTGCCAATGCAATTGGTGCGGCCCTTGCCAGAACCACATGTGAAGTTACTTTGTCTGCCGACACTGAACAGGGCATTGTATCCGCACCTGAGGAAAATTATTCAGAAACCATCAACCAGAGTTTTACAAACAGGGATGCTGTGGAAACAGCCCGGGCACTGTTACGCCAAAAGGCCATACAATCCGGTTCTAAACAGGAAAACATGGAAATGGAAATTCTGGAAAACCAGTCTTTTAACATTGTAAGGAGATTCTCGCCAAGGGGAAAAATTTTTAGAATAAAAATCCAGGTAAAACCAGGCCTTATCAAAGGATACACCCTGCAACCTGCAAAAGGATGATAAAGATACCATGCTGAAAGCCAATAAAACAACTGGTCTTGTTTTTTTCCCGGCCTTTGACTGGGCCATAAATCCCACCCATCCTGAACGGGAAGAGCGCCTCCTCTACACCCAGGACCAGGTAAATGAAGAAGGAATATTTGATATAAACGGTATTAAAGAATTCAAACCCGACCTGGTAACCCCTGAGGATATCAGACGGGTTCACTTTTGTGTGCCTGATGAGGCCGCCATTACCACCCAGTCCCATTTAATCAGTGCCGGCGGGGCAAAAGCCATTGCAAGGGCCGTAATGGACAAAGAAGTAAACAGCGGGTTTGCCCTGGTAAGGCCCCCGGGCCACCATGCCATGCGTGTTTCCCACGGCGGCAGGGGATTCTGCCATATCAATATGGAAGCGGTGATGGTTGAGTATATCCGGGACATATACCAGGTAAAAAAAATTGCCATTGTGGACACAGACTGCCACCACGGCGACGGCACCAATGATATCTACTGGCATGATCCAGACACCCTGTTTATATCCATTCACCAGGACGGCCGTACCATGTACCCCGGAACAGGGTTTCCAAGGGATCTTGGCGGCCCCAATGCCAGAGGAAGCAATCTGAACATTCCTCTGCCTCCGGCCACAGGTGCTGAAGGATATCTCTATATTCTTGAAAATTCCATACTCCCGGCAATAGACGCCTTTAAACCGGAACTGATCATCAATTCAGCCGGCCAGGACAACCACTATTCAGACCCTCTGACCAATATGAAATTCACCGCCCAGGGATACGCAGACCTGACAAGGCTTCTAAAACCGGATATTGCCGTGCTTGAAGGGGGATATGCCATTGAAGGCGCCCTGCCCTATGTCAACCTTGCCATTATCCTTGCCATGGCGGGCATGGACTATTCCAGGGTGGTGGAGCCTGACTTTGACATAAAAAAACTTGAACAGGCTTCCCATGTAACAAAAACAATACGCAAAACATCAGAAATAATCAATGAATACTTTAACAAACGATACGAACTGCGGGAAAAAGCCGGCCGCCATGGAGAAATCCAGGAAAGACGCAAGGAAATTTTTTACGACACAGACAATATCTTTGAACGTCAAAAGGAGAAAATCAAAATCTGCCGGGACTGCGCAGGTGCCCTTGAAATCGATTCCAGTGCATCCACAGGCACGCACATTCTTGCCGTTCATATACCGCTAAACGCCTGCCCGGACTGTATCCAGACAGGATATGACATGTTTGAAAAGGCTGATCCAAAAAAATATGACAAAATTTATCTCCAGGACAGACCCCGGAATATGTTCACCATAAGGGATCTGTAAGAAAATAATATACGTATATTGCGCAGGATTTTTGTACGTCTTCAAGGCGCGGTAATGGGGGCATATTGAAATATGTCCCACGCTTACGCAAGCGCAGTACGAGCTTGCCGAAACTGAACTTCT
>JAWOEJ010000345.1:0-27891 GCA_046482845.1 Desulfobacteraceae bacterium
ATTATGCAACGCCCGAAACCGCTGAAATCGGTAACCGGCTAATCAAAGAAACCATTGCCGAATATACCAGAAAAATTGCCGTTGAATTCAAGGTGGTGGGGCTGATGAATATTCAGTACGCCATCTGCAATGATATTGTATATATCCTTGAAGCCAATCCCAGGGCGTCAAGAACCGTTCCCCTTGTATCAAAAGTATGCAATATTTCCATGGCACGGCTTGCCACCCAGGTCATGCTCGGCAGAAAGCTGTCAGAGCTTAATCTTGAAAAACATGACATAAAGTATTTTGGAGTCAAGGAAGCTGTTTTTCCGTTTAATATGTTTCCTGAGGTTGATCCGGTTCTTGGGCCTGAAATGAGGTCCACAGGCGAAGTCCTTGGGCTGTCAGATTCTTTCGGGCTTGCCTTTTTCAAGTCCCAGGAAGCAGCCAATGTTTCTCTTCCCCTTTCAGGGAGTGTTTTGATTACAGTGGCAGATCTTGACAAGGGTTTTGTTCTTGAAGCCGCGCGTCTTTTAAAAGATCTTGGATTTACAGTTTTTTCAACAAAAGGCACAGCTGCTTTTCTTCTGGATAATGGAATAGTGTCAAACGTTCTGTCCAAAATCGGACATGGCCGCCCTGATATTGTTGATGCAATGAAAAACGGCGATATCCATCTGGTCATCAACACCCCCAGCGGCAAGGAAAGCCAGGAAGATGATTCCTATATCAGAAAAACAGCCATCCGGTTTAATATTCCCTATATTACCACCACTGCGGCAGCCCTTGCAGCTGCCAGAGGCATTAAGGCGAGAAAAGCCAACGGCACCATAAAGGTCTGTTCGATCCAGGATCATCATAAAAAAATTGAATAAATATCAATTTTCCCGGCTCAACAGTTTCTTTTATGTTGAATTTATCCCTTTTCCTAGTGTATATCTTTATGATGTGTTAATGTTCGATGATCGGGAAGTCAGAACAGGACAGGCAATCAATACCTTTGTAAAGTGATCTTTATAAAAACCGGTAAGGGAAAATCAAACAGGGATGTCAAACACATCTATTAGTCCTTCACAGTACAGAAAGCTTTCCAGTCTGGTTTACAGGGAGTCAGGCATAGTTCTCAACGAATCCAAGTTTGAGCTGTTAAGGGCAAGGCTTGGCAAGCGGATGCGCCAGACAGGAACAGGCAGTCCCTCTGAGTATATCCGCCTGATTGACAGTGATAAAGATGAGTTTTTGTCCTTTATTGATGTTATAACCACAAACCATACTTTTTTTTACAGAGAGAACAAGCATTGTGAATATATTGTCAAAACCCTGAACACCACCTGTCCTTTAAAAATATGGAGCGCTGCATCCTCCAGTGGAGAAGAGGCCTATTCCCTTGCGGTGCAGCTCATTGACAATTCCTTTAAATTCAAGATTTTTGGTTCTGATATTTCCGATTCCATGCTTGACATAGCAAGAAGAGGGGTTTATCCGGTTTCAAAAGTCACATCTGTACCCCGGCAGACCCTTTATACCTATTTCCAGAAAGGAAATGGGAAATGGCATGACCATGTCAGGGTAAAGTCCCATGTCAGAGACCATGTGACATTTGGAAAATACAATCTCATAAGTGATGCTCCATTTGATACCTTTGACATTATATTCTGCCGGAATGTAATGATATATTTTGACAGTCCCACCCGGCAGCGGGTAATTGACAACCTGAGTCAGGCCCTTAACCCCGGGGGATATTTTTTTGTAGGGCTTTCAGAAAGCCTTCAGGGGCTGAAACATGAACTTCAAACAATAATGCCCAGCGGTTACAGGAAAAAGAGTTGATGACCTCAGCGGATTATTTTACAAAATCACCTGATACGTATAATTATTTTCTACAGCCGGGATATATTTATGTGCCTGACAGGGGAGTAACCATATCAACGGTTATTGGGTCCAGTGTTTCAGTGACGGTGTATGACAGAAAGAGAAAAATCGGGGGGATGAATCATTTTCAATTCCCTTTTATTACAGGAAAAGACAGCACCACTGCCCTTTACGGCAATGTGGCAACTGCTGCACTGATCAAAATGATTCTTGTTCAGGGGTCTAAAAAAAAACATATAGAGGCCCAGATTTTCGGAGGTGCTCACAATCAAACATTTTGCAGAAAAAATATTGGCATAGAAAATATTGAGATTGCAAAAAAAGTTTTGCTACATAAAAATATATCTGTTATTTCAGAAGATACGGGCGGTGCAAAGGGAAGGAAAATTGTTTTTAATACCAGCACCAATGAAATTGCCGTTTTAAAAGTAGACAGCCTCAGAAGTGAAGACTGGTATCCGTATTAAAGCAAAAAGGTGGTATGGTTTCATGGGCCTGGCTGTGAGGATAATGCACCGCAATGGTTATGGGCAGACGGTTTTCCACGGCAGGCAATCCAGGGCTTTGCTGTAAAATTTTAAGAATGCATAATAAAACGGAGATGTTAAAGCTATTATGGAAAATTCTGTTGACACCCTTTTAGACACCCTTTTACAGGATACAGCGCTTGAGTTTGTTTTGATTGATTCTTCTGAACCGGATATGCTGTCTGAACTGCAGCCGAAGTTTGAAGAAATTTATGAAAAATCAAAGGCACTGCAGATGGAAGAATTATCAGAAAAGGTCTGCAATGCCCTGTCTCTTACCGGTGATATTCTGGAAGGCAGAACAGCAGATATTGACACAGGCTTTAAAGCTCTCGGAGATATCATATCAGAAATGGCAGCAGATTTTCGTAATTTTAAAGGAACAGAGCCCTTGAATATAAAAGAAGATGCTGTACAGGACAGGCAGGTGGAACAGGAAGGAAGTGCTGAAGAAAAAGGCGCAGTAATTGAAGAAGCCGAAGGGCCAGATGCAGCAGACGGGCCAGACCCTGAGGTTTTTAAAAAAGCCGAGTCCTGTATCCGGCAGTTCAGGGAAGAAATCGGCAGTCTCTGTTACGGGGAAACCAAGAGTTTAAAGGCCATGCTGGATACCCTGGATTCCCTTTCCAAAACCTTTGAAGCCCTTCATTCAACCACTTTTCTTGATGTGTTAACCCACTGCAGAACCTGTGTTGAGGCAATGATCGCCAATGAAAACTACAATACCACGCCCCTTGAAGACGGACTGAACCTGCTTAAAGCCATTTTGATAAGCCTGAAAAAGGATGAGGATTTCCAGTTTGATATTTCAGATACCATTGAGGTGCTTACCCGGCAGTCTCTGGCGGAGAAAAAAGAGGAAACAGCCGACAAAAAAGCGCTTAAGCAGGACAGTCAGCCGGCAGCAGTTCCCGGGGCAGAATCAGATCAGACAGGTGATAAAAACCAGGCAGACGTTCAGACCCAGGACAGTCCTGCGGCCCTGTCGGAGGAGGACTGTGAGATACTCACTGATTTTATTTCCGAGGCAGAGGACAATTTATCCACAATAGAGATTAATCTTGTGGACCTGGAGCAGAATCCAGAGGACAGTGAAATTATTAATAATATTTTCAGACCCTTTCATACGATAAAAGGGGTTGCCGGGTTTCTCAATCTGACCAAGATAAACCGCCTTTCCCATACCACTGAAACCTTTCTGGACAGTGCCCGAAGCGGGGAATTTATCATTAACGACCGGGCCACGGATGCGGTTCTGGAATCTGTGGATCTTTTGAAAAAGCTGCTTGAAAGGGTAAGTCAGGGGCTGGCCAGGGGCCTGCAGCCCAGGGATCATGATATTGATATTGAAAATCTGAGGCATAAACTTCAAGCCCTTCAGGTTGATATGGCGGGCAGTGGAAAAGAACCCCTGGGAGAGATTCTTGTCAAAAAAGGGGTTATGGATGAACAGGCTGTTAATGATTCTCTGGATATACAGCAGCAGACGCCTGAAAAACGGATAGGTGAAATTTTCATTGACGAGCAAAAGGCCGATGCCAGGGAAGTGGCGTCCGCCCTTATGGATCAGAAGGTCAGGAAAAAAGCAGTCACCGCCCAGGTAAAGGTGGAAACCGGGAAACTCGATGACCTTGTAGACCTTGCCGGGGAGCTTGTCATTGCCCAGTCCATGCTTAAACAAAAGGCAGATATGATTGCCGGCCTTGCCCAGAGCATGGGGCATCTTGGACAGATTATTTCAAATATTCAAAATGTGGCCATGTCCATGCGCATGGTGCCCATTAAATCTACTTTTATGAAGATGATCCGCCTGGTAAGGGATCTTTCCAGGAAATCAAAAAAAGAAGTGGATCTTGTCATGTCTGGTGAGGACACGGAGATTGACAGAAATGTGGTGGATGCGCTGTATGAACCCCTGGTCCACATGATAAGAAATTCCGCAGACCATGGTGTTGAAAACCAGAAGGAGCGCGCCGATAAGGGAAAACCGGTAAAGGGGACCATCTCTTTAAGCGCCTATCACCGGGGCGGCAATATCATTATTGAAATTGAAGATGACGGCAGGGGACTGGACCGGGACACCATACTTAAAAAAGCCCTGTCAACGGGAATTGTTTTTTCCGGGGAAAAATTGTCAGACAGTGAGGTCTATGAATTGATCATGAAACCCGGATTTTCCACTTCTGAAAAAATAACCGATGTCTCGGGCCGGGGAGTTGGCATGGATGTGGTTAAAAAAGGGCTTGAAAAACTCCGGGGCAGCCTTGCCATTGATTCATCACCGGGGAAGGGGACAAAATTTACCATATCCCTGCCGCTGACCCTGGCCATCATAGACGGAATGCTGGTGAGGGTGGGTAATGAACGGTATGTGATTCCTACAATGGCCATACAGAGATCCTTTAAACCAAAAAGGGATCAGTGCTTTTCCGTTGAGGGAAAAGGTGAAATGATTTCGGACCGCAATACACTGATTCCTCTTATTTCCATGGAAGATATCTGCAGCACACCCTGTGATGCCAAAAAACCATGGGAAGGTCTGGTCATTGTTGTTGAGGCAAAGGATGAGCAGCGTGGAATTCTTATAGATGAACTGCTGGGCAAGGATGAATATGTGATAAAAAGCCTTGGCGGAAGCCTGGAAGCTGTAAAGGGGTTTTCCGGTGGTGCGATCCTTGCCGACGGAAAAGTGGGGCTTATTCTTGATATACATGATATGTTCAAACTGGCTTCAATGTAATCAGGATAAGGAGAAAAATTTTGGCCAGAAAAATAAGAGTGCTTGTGGTTGATGATTCAGCTGTTGTCAGAAAAGTGTTTTTTGAACAGCTGTCAAAGGAGAAAGATATTGAGGTCGTCGGTACCGCGCCCAATCCTTATATAGCCAGGGATAAAATAGTAAAATTGAAGCCCGACGTGGTCACCCTTGACATTGAAATGCCCAGGATGGACGGGATTACGTTTTTGAAAAAATTAATGGTTTACTACCCCCTGCCGATAATTATTGTCAGTTCCCTGACCATAAAGGGCAGTGATGTTGCCCTTGAAGCCCTTTCCCTTGGCGCCCTTGAAGTGATCGCAAAACCCGGATCTGCGTATTCTGTGGATGAAATGGGGATGCAGCTGGCAGAGAAAATAAGGGCGGTCAGCTGTGTTAACGTCAAGCCTGTGAACCAAAAGAAAAAAATGTTTGAAAATCATGTGCCAAAGGTGGCGGCCCGGGCCATGACAGCAACAACAGACAAGGTGATTGCCATTGGTGCATCCACCGGGGGAACCGAAGCCATTGTAAAGGTTTTGACAAAACTGCCTCAGAATTCCCCGGGCATAGTGATTGTTCAACATATGCCTGCCCAGTTTACAAAATCCTTTGCAGACCGTCTTGACTCTCTTTGCCCCTTTAAGGTTAAAGAAGCAGAGGACGGTGATACTGTTCAGAACGGAACAGCTCTTATTGCGCCGGGCAATTTTCACATGCTGCTTAAAAGAAGCGGCGCCAGATACTACGTCAATGTTAAAAAAGGCCCCATGGTTCATCACCAGCGGCCGGCTGTGGATGTGCTGTTCAAGTCAGTGGCCGCTTATGCCGGAGCCAATGCCCTTGGCATCATTCTGACAGGCATGGGACAGGACGGCGCGGCCGGTCTGCTTAACATGAAGCAGGCCGGTGCAGTCACCATTGCCCAGGATGAAAAATCATGTGTGGTTTACGGGATGCCAAAGGAAGCGGTTGCCTGTGGTGCAGTGGATTATATTCAGGATATCAACAATATTGCCAGGAAAGCTGTGTTTCTTTTGAACGGGAGGAGTTGAACGTAAAGAGGTGAATAAATAGCGTTAAGTTCTGGATCAATAATTTAATTGTGAATCAAAACAGGTGAATTTATGTCGGAAAAAAAAATTCTGGTGGTGGATGATGACGAAGAGATTCTGTCTCTCATGAAACAGATTTTTACCCGGGCAGGGTATAATGTAATTCTTGCGGAAAATGCGGAGAAAGCGCTGGAGATTCTGGAAACGGAAAATATTTATGTTTTTTTTCTGGACCTTAATCTTCCTGGTATGAATGGCCTTGAACTGTGCAGAGAAATCCGAAAAAATATGCCCATGGCCATTATTCACGCGGTAACCGGATACGCTTCCCTTTTTGAATTGTCTGATTCAAGGGATGCGGGGTTTGATGATTATTTCAACAAGCCGGTCAAGCTTTCCCTGCTGTTAAAAGCCGCAGAAAATGCCTTTGAAAAACATGAGCGCTGGAAAAAAAAATAGCTGCCCATCACACCCTCCCCGGGTAAAAAAGACCAGGTCCGGTTGTTTTGGATTTGATTTTTGTGTCAAAATCAGTCTGTTTGCCGGTATCGGACAGGACAATGTGTTTAGAATTAAAGATGAACCAAAATCAAAACAGGAAAGATATGGCTTATACGGCAATGAAGACCATTGACCGGTATAATATGATTGATTTTAAGGATTCCCTTCTTTTAGGTGTTTCAGGAGGCCCTGATTCTGTGGCCCTTTTTCTGTTTCTGGTTGAAATAAGCGAAGAATTCCAGTTAAAACTGGGCGTGGCCCATGTAAATCATAATTTAAGGGGAAACGATTCTCATAGAGATGCTGTTTTTGTTCAATCCCTTACAGAAAAATACAGACTGCCTTTTTTTCTTTTAGATGAAGATGTTAAAACCATTGCTGAAACAAGGAGAAAATCCCTTGAAGAAACAGCAAGGGAGGTTCGTTATGCTTTTTTTAAAAAAATATGCAGTCAGGAAAAATTTTTAAAACTTGCCCTGGGTCATACCCGCAATGACAATGCAGAGCAGGTGTTAATGAATTTTTTAAGGGGAAGCGGCACTGCCGGTCTCTGCGGTATTCCTCCTGTGCGGGATCACTGGGTTGTCCGTCCTCTGATTGACATTTCCCGAAAAACAATTCTTGAATTTTTAGAGGAAAAAGCGCAGAATTATGTTATGGATCAGTCAAACCAGGATCAGTGTTTTTTAAGAAACAGAATCCGGCATTCACTGCTGCCCTGTTTACAGAAAAACTATAACCCCAATATCATTGACTCCCTTAACCGGTTGAGCAGAATACTTAAGGATGACCATCAATGGATGGAAAAAGAAGCGGCATATTATTTTACAAGGGCTTTGAAACTGAAAACCAGGAAACGTGTGGAACTTTCTTTGACTGCTTTCAAGCAGATGGACCCTGCCCTGGCAAAAAGGGTTGTACGACATGCCATTAAAGAGGTAAAAAACAATCTTCGGCGGATTACCCTGGTTCACATTGAAGCGGTTACGGCCTTGATTTTTTCCAGAGAAAAGGGGAAATCACTTGATTTACCGGATAGAATAAGGGTTTTTATTACAAAAGAAGGAATCTGCATAAAAAAAGAAGACATGGACCTGCGCAGGCTTGGGAGATTGAAAAAAGAAGGTAAGGTTTTTCTTGCCTAATCACAATTCATGTTTATAATGATCTGTGCAGGCTTTGATTTTTGTTTTCAGTTTTCAATGGCGGATAATGGACATGCGCTGTTGTATGACTGCATTTTTTTTATGTTTTAAAAATCAGATAATTAAAAATTAATACATAGAAGAGGAAATACTTTTGAATCAATTTCATAAAAATTTGTCCCTGTGGTTGGTCATCGTGTTGATGATGGTAATGCTTTACAATATTTTCAATCAGCAGCAGCAGCAGATTGCGGAGACGGATATAGGGTATTCCGAGTTTGTTTCAATGGTTGATAGTGAACGTGTTGCCAGTGTTATTATCCAGGGGCATGACCTTTATATAACCGGTGTTGATGGTGCAAAATATACCACATTTGCGCCTGAGGATAATGAACTGATAAAAATGCTCAGGCAGAAGGGGGTCCAGATAAAAGCCAAACCCCCGGCAGAATCCTCCTGGTTTATGTCTGTGCTTATTTCCTGGCTTCCCATGATCGTTCTGATTGGCGTGTGGATCTTTTTTATGCGTCAGATGCAGGGCGGCGGTGGAAAAGCCATGTCTTTCGGTAAGAGCAGGGCCCGGCTGATGTCTGATACCAAGGAAAAGATTACCTTTAAAGACGCTGCCGGCATTGATGAAGCCAAGGAGGAGCTCACAGAAGTGGTTGAATTCCTGAGGGAGCCGGAAAAATTCACCCGCCTTGGCGGGCGCATTCCCAAAGGCGTTCTTCTGGTGGGCGCGCCTGGAACGGGCAAGACGCTCTTGTCCAGGGCAGTTGCCGGAGAGGCCCAGGTTCCGTTTTTTACCATTTCCGGATCGGATTTTGTGGAGATGTTTGTGGGGGTAGGCGCTTCCCGTGTCAGGGATCTCTTTGCCCAGGGCAAGAAACACGCCCCCTGCATTATATTTATTGACGAGATTGATGCCGTGGGCCGTCAAAGGGGCGCTGGCATGGGAGGCGGACATGATGAAAGGGAACAGACCTTGAATCAGCTCCTGGTGGAAATGGACGGATTTGAATCCAATGAAGGGGTTATCCTTATGGCCGCCACAAACCGGGCTGATGTGCTTGATCCGGCGCTGCTGCGGCCGGGTCGGTTTGACCGTCAGGTCATGGTTGACATGCCCGATATAAGGGGAAGAAACGGCATACTTAAAGTTCATATGAAGCGGACTCCCCTTGACGAAGAGGTGGATGCCCTTATTCTTGCCAAGGGGACACCGGGGTTTTCAGGTGCAGACCTTGAAAATCTTGTTAATGAAGCGGCTTTGCTTGCCGCCAAAAGGGGGCATGAGAAATTGCTGATGGAGGACTTTGAGGATGCCAAGGACAAGGTTTATATGGGACTTGAGCGAAAATCCAAGGTAATCAAGGAAGATGAGAAAAAAACAACTGCATATCATGAAGCTGGTCATGCCCTGGTTGCACGGCTGCTGCCCGGAACAGATCCTGTAAACAAGATTACCATTATCCCCAGGGGACGGGCCGCCGGTGTTACATGGTTTCTGCCCGAGGAGAGTGATTTTAAATACAAGGATCAACTGGAAAGTGAATTGTCTGTGGCTTTTGGCGGAAGGATTGCAGAGGAGTT
Organism: Desulfobacteraceae bacterium; assembly: GCA_046482845.1. Classification (GTDB taxonomy): domain Bacteria; phylum Desulfobacterota; class Desulfobacteria; order Desulfobacterales; family Desulfobacteraceae; genus DATFJZ01. The sequence goes on from JAWOEJ010000345.1 coordinate 9,434, forward strand.
GATTTTCGACCGTATCAGCACAGGTGCGGCCAATGATATAAAGCAGGCCACTTCCCTTGCCAATAAAATGGTAAGGACATGGGGTATGAGTGAAAAGCTGGGACCCCTTTCCTATGACAAGGGGGGGGAACAGATTTTTATCGGCAGAGAGATTGGTCAGGCCAAGGAATACTCTGAAGATACGGCAAGAAAAATTGATGCCGAGGTATCCGCCCTTGTTATGAGAAGTTATGAAACATGTACGCGCCTGCTTAAGGAAAATATTGAAATACTTCATGAGCTTGCCGCTCTTCTTATTGAAAAAGAAACCGTTATGGGAGAGGAACTGGATGATTTGATCGTTTCCATGAAACCTGATTTTAATCCCTCCTCAAGAAAAGATGAGTCTTTGTTCCAGAAAAAGAGAAAACAAAAAGCAGAAAAAAAGGCTGACGGTTCAAAGACCGCTTCAGAAAACAGTGAAAGCAGTGAATCGGAAAGCACCCATGCCGAAGATGGCAGCAGTGAGGAGGACACAGATGGAAGCGGGAGCGCCTGATGGAGCCCTTTGCCTATAGCTGGGGCCAGTTTACCCTTGAATTCGGCAGAAGGACTCTGGTAATGGGTATACTGAACACCACGCCGGACTCCTTTTCCGACGGCGGCAGATTTTTTTCCCTGGACGCGGCCCTTGCCCATGGTCAGTCTTTGGTTGACCATGGCGCGGATATCCTTGATATCGGCGGAGAGTCCACCCGTCCTTTTTCCAAGCCGGTGTCTGCAGAAGAAGAGATTGCACGGGTGGTGCCGGTGATAGAGGGATTGGCCCAAAAAATAAATGTTCCCATTTCCATTGACACCCATAAGGCAATAGTGGCAGAAGCTGCCCTTGATGCAGGAGCGGCAATGATCAATGACATCAGTGCCCTTGAAAAAGATCCGGACATGGCCGTTCTTGCGGGAAAGAGAAAAGTGCCTGTTGTGCTCATGCACATGCAGGGAACGCCTGAGACCATGCAGATCGCTCCTCAGTATAAGGATGTGGTTGAGGAGATAAGGGGTTACCTTGCACAACGCGCAGATTTTGCGGTTCAGTCCGGTGTGCCCAGGGCGGCTGTTATTATAGATCCTGGCATTGGATTCGGCAAAAATGTCAAAGACAACCTCCTGCTCATTAAACATCTGGAAAAAATTCAGGCCCTTGGATTTCCCGTTCTCATGGGACCATCCAGAAAATCTTTTATTCAGAAAAAACTCTCATCCATTACCGGCAGGGAAATCACTTCAGCCTCCCGGGAAGCTGAACTGGGAACGCTTGCGGCTGTGGCGGTTTCAGCAATTCATCATGCACAGATTGTCAGGGTTCATGATGTGGCCGCTGTAAAACCCGTTGTTCAGATGATTGATGCCATACAGAATGCGTAACAGGGGGTATATACCGGTTTTTTTTTTATGGGTGCTTGTCTTTTTTTCAGGCTGCGCAGCTGAATATGATGAAACCGCACTGCTCCTTTCTGTGGATATCGCCCCCGTGCCTGAGGGCCTTGCAAAAGCAGCCGGTTATACAGATAAAATTGAGATCTGTGTAAAAGGTCCCCCAGGTGCAGTCAATCGATTTGCCAGTCAGAATTTAAGCTACCCGGTTGACGTTTACGCTGAACTTGCATCTGATCCGGCGGGGTCAAATCATTTTATAAAGCCCGGCCAGTATACAATTCCTGTTTTGAAAAAAAGAATAAAGCTGCCTCGCCAATGTGAGATAACAGACATAAAGCCCGCTTTTTTAATACTCACCCTGGAGAAAAAAATTACCAGGCGGTTCAAGGTAAATGTTCCCTACAGGGGCAGGCCAGCCAGTGGTTATATTGTATTGCCGGCACAAGCAGACCCCTCTGATGTGGATATTACAGGTGCCAGTTCACAGATCAATGCTTTAAACGAGGTGTCAACAAAACCGGTTGATCTTGCTGATGCAGAGGACGGGTTTAAAAAGGTTCTTCCCCTTGATCTTGATATGTCCTCAGGGGTTGAAAGTTCGGTTGTGAATATTGAAGTCTTTGTTCCGGTTCAAAAAAAAATAATAGTTAAAACCTTTGACAATATTTGGGTTAAAACAGTCAATGCAGCGGGTAAAATCAGCATTCTACCGGATAAAATAAGGATCAGAGTCAAGGGCCATTCAAATTTTCTCAATAAATCCAGCATCAGAGACCAGTTTACTATTTTTATAGATCTGAAAGATCTGGAACCTGGTGTTTACGTCAGAAGGGCAGTGATTCAGCTGCCTGTGGGGCTGATTCTGGAAGATGCAGCTCCGGAATTGTTTACAGTGAAAATAGAGTGAAATAAAAAAGGGCAGAAATTATGCTGCTTGTAATAGATGTCGGCAATACAAATACCGTTCTTGGAATATTTGAAAATGAACAGCTTCTGGTAAACTGGCGGATACGCACCATCAGGGATGCCACAGCTGATGAGTTTAACGTGCTTGTCAACGCCCTTTTTTCAGACATGGAAGTTGATACCAGGAAAATCAGCCAGACGATCATTTCTTCAGTTGTTCCGCCGGTTGTTTCCATTCTCAGCGCCTGGTGCAGCAGATATCTTTCAAAGGCGCCTGTATGGGTGGATTCCGATTCTGTTAAAACGCTCATGCCCATACGTTACAGCAATCCTGCTGAGGTGGGTGCAGACAGAATCGTCAATGCCGTTGCAGCGTATAATCGATATAAAAAAGAAATGATTATCATTGATTTTGGAACAGCAACCACCTTTGATGCCATTTCAGACAAAGGGGAGTATCTTGGCGGGGCCATTGTTCCGGGTATTATGATTTCATCGGAGGCCCTTTTTCACAATGCATCCAAACTTCCCAGGGTTGAGATTTTCACCCCGCCTCCGGGGGTTATTGGAAAAAATACCTCAGACAGTATAAAATCCGGCATTATTTTCGGCAATGCAGCCCTTGTGGACGGTATGGTTCACAGAATGGCAAAGGAGATGAAAGGGTTGCCCCTGGTGATTGCAACAGGGGGGCTTGCCCCTGTGATTGCCGGTGTTTCAGAAACCATTGAACATGTGGACGATTCTCTGACCCTTGAAGGGTTACGCCTTATTGCTGCAGCGATGTGATTTTTTATATTTTTCCGGTTTTTTTAAGGCTTTCATTAAAAACCGCGTAAAAGAGTTTATGGGCATCCATTCCGGCCTTAAGGATTTTTTCCAGATTGACAATATCTGTTTCGTTTACAATTAGATTTACACTGAAATGAAATGCAGACATTTTATCCATGGTTCTGTGGGAAGGGCTGATCAGCACAAGGAAAACAGCGCGTCTCTGGGCCATGTTCATTTTTTCAAGAAAGGAGAGCAGCCCTTTGCTGCCCTGGTTCGTAAGGTCAAACCCCTGGTCAATGATAATGAGCTGAAACAGATGGTATTTTAGTACAGTCAAAGCTTCGGCAAGGTTGTTGGGGGCTTTGCAGTAAAAATTCATTTTTTCTAAAATAGTTTCAGCCTTTTGTTTTCCGTCACTGCTGCCCATGCATACCAGGGCGGTCTGATCATTTTTATCCACAAAATCAAAGGGCTTTTCCGATGCATCATAGGTGTCCTTTCCAGGGAGATTGTATCCTCCTGCCTTTGGGTCGGCATTAAGATGGATTCTCTGTTTGCATTTGGGGCATATAAAAGAGGCCTTTCTGTCTTTTGGTATTTTGCTGTCCGGTATATTGAATTTTGCCTGGCAGCTGGTACAGGTGATTTCCATGACATTTATTCTCCTTCATATCCATGATCAAGTTCCAGGGAATCAATTGTGGTGGTTTTTTCTCCCCGTTCACTTTTAATGGCGTCAAGCCCCCTTCCCATGATGTCCTTTCTTGAAGCATACCCCATGGCAGTCTCTTCGGAAATCTGGCCTTTGGTATAGAGATCAAGGATATAATCATCAAAAGTCACCATGCCGGAAGCAGTTCCTGTTTTTATTATTTCATAAAAGGTTTTGCCCTCGGATTCCCCGTGGAGAATGGAATCCTTTACCCTCAGGCTGGATGCCATCAGTTCAAAGGCAGCCACCCTTCCGCCGCCGGTTTTCGGCAGAAGCCGCTGGCATACCACCCACCGGATGGTATCTGCCAGACGGATGCGGATCTGCTGTTCTTCTTCTGTTGTAAACATGCCTATGATACGGTTGATGGTCTGGCCCGCATCCACGGTATGCAGGGTAGACAGCACCAGATGGCCTGTTTCTGCGGCTGAAAGGCCTATTTCAACGGTTTCCCGGTCCCGCATCTCTCCCACAAGGATAACCTTGGGGGCCTGTCTCAATGCCGCCCTCAGCCCGCTGGCAAAGGAATCAAAATCTTCGCCCAGTTCTCTCTGGTTAAAGGTGGATTGTTTCTGGGAGTGCTGATACTCTATGGGGTCTTCCAGAGTGATGACATGGTAGGATTTTGTATCATTGATTTTGTCAAGAAGGGCGGCCAGAGAAGTTGATTTGCCGCTGCCGGTGGCCCCGGTGACAAAGATGATGCCGTTTCTCTCCCCTGCCATTTTATGAAAGGGCCGGGGCAGATTCAGGGATTCAATCGTAGGAATCGTGGTTTCAAGCTTTCTTAAAACAATGGCATAACTGCCAGAACGGGAAAATATGTTGACCCTGAACCGGGCTTTGCTGCCAAGGGCATAGGAAAGATCACAGGAGCCTTCTTTTAAAAGGGTTTCTGTGAGTCTTCGATCCTTATTGATCAGATTTAACGCAAATACCTCTGTCTGAAAGGGGGTAAGCATTTTAAAATCCAATTCCATTTGAACAGGAATCAGTTCACCGGAGCTTTCAACCTGCAGCGGCTTTCCCGGTGTCAGGTTGAGATCGGACACATTGGTGTTTGATTCCAGCATTTTCAAGAGGATGTGATCAATTTCATGCTTGTCCATATCACTGTTCCTGTGGGGTTATGCTTCAGTAAAATCTGCAGGCGGTTTTTTGAGAAAGGGTCTGAAAGCCGCTTTGTTGTTTGCTTTGCCGTAGGCTTCGTCCGGGCTGATTTTTCCGGATTTGTAAAGCTGCATAATGGCATCATCCAGAAGCTGCATTCCGTATTGTTTTCCTGTCTGGATCATGGACGGAATCTGGTGGGTTTTGGCTTCCCTGACAAGATTTCTTACTGCAGGGGTGGCCACCAGAATTTCAAGGGCCGCGCATCTTCCCTTTTTGTCAATACGTTTGAAAAGGGTCTGGGCAATAATGGCCCGGATTCCGTCGGAAAGGGTGGATCGTATCTGAGGCTGCTGGCTGGCCGGGAACACCTCAATGACCCGGTCCAGGGTTTTGGCCGCACTGGACGTATGAAGGGTTCCAAATACCAGGTGGCCTGTGGAGGCCGCTTCAATGGCAAGGGAAATGGTTTCAAGATCCCTGAGTTCCCCCACAAGGATAATATCCGGGTCTTCACGCAGCGCCCCCCTTAGGGCAGATGAGAAGGTTTCGGTATGAAGTCCCACTTCCCTGTGGTTGATAATACACCCCTGGCTTTTATGAACAAATTCAATGGGGTCTTCTACGGTAATAATATGATCTTTTCTTACCCGGTTTGCCTGATCAATAATGGCGGCCAGGGTGGTTGATTTTCCGCTTCCTGTTGGTCCTGTTACCAGAACCAGTCCCCTTGGAAGGTTGGCCAGCTTGGAGATAACAGGGGGAAGTCCAAGATCCTCTGCCGTAAGAATTTCAGAAGGGATTTCCCTGAATACAGCAGCGATGCCGTTTTTCTGCATAAAATAATTTGCCCTGTATCTGGCCAGCCCCGGGATTTCATAGCCAAAATCAACATCCCCTGTTTCTTCAAACTGCTTGATTTTTTCTTCTGCTGTGATTTCGTATAGGATACTTCTCAGTTCTTCGTTGGTCAGCACATTGTACTTGATCCGTTCAATATCCCCATGGAGACGCAGGGCCGGCGGCTGTCCTGAAACGAGATGAAGATCTGAAGCGCCATGATCGTGCATCAACTTAAAAAAAGCATCAATTTTTGCCATACAAATTCCTCCAAAGCAAATTGTCAGTCAGGCATACAGAAATGCTGAGGTTACGCCTGTTTGAGAAATCTCAATGTGGCATCTGTTTCATCTGACGCCTTGCTTTCTTCCTTGCTCATTTCAAGCATTTTGGCGTGGGTTTCGATCACCGAACTGATCTGTACTTCAAGCTGCATGCGTTGTCTTTTTAGTTCCGCAATGTCGCTGTGAAGCTGAGAAAGCCTTTGATGTGCCCTGTTAAGAATTCTTTCCGCCTCTACTTCAGCCTCTGCAACAATACTTTCCGCAGATTTTCTGGCATTTTTCTTCATCTCTTCCAGAACTTTCTGGGAATGGAGAAGCACCCGTTTAAAGGAATTTTCTCTGTTCTTATATCCCTGGTTTTCAAGGTCAAGGCGACGGTTCTGCTCTTTTAAATTTTCAATGGTATGATTGAATTTTTCAAATTCCCGGGCAACCTCTTCAAGAAAGGCATCTACTTCCTGTACATCAAAGCCTCTGAATCGGGTTGAAAATTCCTTTTGTTTTATAACTGCCTGAGTAATACCCATATGTCACCTCATTATTCTGTTACACGATGATCAAGTTTTTTAATGCTAACATTTTGCCTGTGAAAGGTCAGGCCTGCAATTTTGGTATTACCTGCGACGTTTCTGGGATTATTCTGGATAGGGAAGATAATGCCAGTAACCCAGGCCAGACCCCTTTTCGAGTAATCAGATATAAACACTTGATCCTCGAGTGTTAGGATTCTGCAGCTATTGAAAGATAGCTGATATCTGCCTAGAAGGCAGTGCCCCGGGCCATGTCATAAAGGCTTGCCACCAGAAAATTCTGCAGAAAAATAATGAGCAGGATGATAATAATCGGTGAAATATCCAGACCGCCGAAGTTGACCGGCAACCGTTTCCGTATCTGATACAGAACAGGCTCGGTCACATTGTGGATAAATCGGACAATTGAATTATAGGGATCTGGATTTACCCATGATAAAACCGCCCTGGCAATAATAATCCACATGAATATATTCAAGGTATACTCGATCACAATGGCAATGGCACCTAAAAAATTTCCAAAAATTCCCATATCTGGTGTAACTCTCCTTTTTCCCTTAATCCTTTTGCAACAAAGGGCTTTTGTGTTCTTTATTTCTTTAAAAAATAATTCTGTATAACCCACATGTCCTGACGGACACAACGAAGCTGTTAGCTGTTAGCCATTAGCTGTTAGCCATTAGCTGTTAGCTGTTAGCCTTTAGCTGAGTACTGATGGCTGATGGCTGACGGCTTTCATATAAAAAAAGTATGATCATATCCATTTATTTTTTTTTCCAATACCCTACACCCTCTGAAATATCTTATGAGTGAGCAAAAAAGTCAAGAATTTTGTAGATTTATCCTTGATTCAGCTAAAAAAATGTTGACAAATAAAAAACTTTACCATACTAATGGTTCAACCATTCAAATACAGCATAACCCCTTGAACGGAAATTACCTGCATAATCAGGGAGATTAAATTGCCTGGATCTAAAAAACTTGTTTTTCATAAGGCCAAAAAAAACAGAATCTTTCAGGATGTTGTGGATCAGATCCAGGAGGCGATTTTCAGCAATAAACTCAATCCCGGCGATTTTCTTCCCCCTGAAAGAGAGCTTCGAGAAACCTTTAATGTCAGCCGGGGAACATTGAGGGAAGCCTTGCGTATTCTGGAGCACAAGGGCCTGATCGAGGTCAGGCTTGGAACCGGGGGCGGCTCACTGGTAAGGCAGGCAGGAGTTGAACAGCTCAATGAGAGCATCGCTATTCTGATCCGCTCAGGCGATCTGTCTGTTCATGATATCGGCGAATTCAGAGAAGGTCTTGAAGGCAGAGTCGCCTGGCTGGCTTCCCAGAAAGCAGACAGCAATGATATCAAAAAACTTGAACAGCTGATAGATCAAGCATCAAAATTGTTGGAGACGGGATTGTCTGCGTGGGAGGAGTTCCTTGAAATTGATCAGAAAATTCACAAGGAACTGGCTGTAATTTCAAGAAATTCCCTTTACAGGTACACAGCTCAGGTTATACATGACAATATAAGAAAATACTATGACAGATATCTGGATAAAACCCAAAGCCGGATGAAGGAGAATTTTCAGGACCTTAAAAATATTGTTCAGTCTGTGAAAAACCGGCTGCCTGAAAAAGCAGCTTTTTTTGCGGAAAATCATGTCAAAAATTTTAACAGACGGATGAGAGAAAAGGAAGCTGTTTTTAAACAAAAAGAGTTAAAAAAAAGCATGGTCAATGAACAGGATCATTAGCAAGCGGCTGTCCATTTTCTGGACACCGCATGAATCACGGTAATATGAGATTGAAATCAGCGAATTGATGTTGCCGGGATTTTCAACCCATAATTTTTATTGAAGGAGAATTTTATCATGTACAGGACTTTCAGTATTTTTACAATGTTTCTTTTTGTCTTTGCCCTGGCCTGTTATCCCGCCTTTGCATCGGACACCATCAAGATCGGTGTACAGGCGCCCATTACAGGTAAATACGCCAATGAAGGGCAGGGCATTGATCAGGGGGTTAAGCTCATTGCAGAACAGATCAATGCCGACGGCGGTGTGCTGGGCAAAAAAATTGAGGTAATCACTTGTGATGATGAAGGTACTGCAATGAAAGCAGCGATCTGCGCAAAGGATCTTGTAAACAAGGGCGTAATGGCGGTTATCGGCTCGTATACATCCACCTGTGCGGAAGCGGCCCAGTCCACCTATTACAGGGCCGGCGTTCTTCAGACCAGTGACGGCACAAGTGATAGTCTTACCAAACACGGGTACTGGACATTTTTCAGGAACTCTTTTCCCAACAGTGCAGAAGCGGAATACACGGCAGATTATTTTGTCAATGTGAAGAAATACAAAAAAATTGCCATTATTTCTGACTTTTCAAGTTTTGCCAACGGTCTTGCCAATGCTGTGGAATCAGAAATCCAAAAGCTTGACGGCAATATTGTATACCGGGGCAAAATCAAGGCAGGTTCCCAGAACTACACCCCTGTTCTGACCAAGATAAAATCAAAGTACCCTGATGTTATTTATTTCAGCGGGTATTATCCCGAGGGTGGACTCCTCAGAGCCCAGCAGAGCCAGCTCGGGGTAAAGGCGGATTTTGTAGGGGGCAACTCATGTGACAACCCTGATTTTCTGAAACTTGCCGGTGAGTATGCAGAAGGGTCCTATCTCATAAATGTACCGACTCCGGATATGCTTCCCTATGACCTTGCTGTGGAATTCCTCAAGGATTACAGGGCAAAATACGATATGGATCCGCCAAGTATCTGGACCCTGCTCAACCTTGACGGTATGAGGGCCATCCTCTTTGCTGCAGAACAAACCAAAAGCACGGATACAAAAGTTATTTCTGATTATCTTCATAAAGAGCTCAAAGATTTTCCAGGGCTTTCAGGCCCCATTACCTTTGCCGATGACGGCAATAGAATCGGAAGCGCTCATCAGACCTATAAAGTGCTTCCCGATGGGTCCTATAAAATAGTTCACCATTAGCGCAGGGTTGTATTCTGTAAAAGACACCGTCCCTGGTCGGCTCTAGGTTTTTGACGGATCATATTGGCAGGTTTTTCATGGCTCAATGATCTAAACCTGCAGCTTTCCAGGGCATCTGTTGCTCGATGATCAAGTTTTGTAATGTTGACATCTACCTGTAAGGGGTGAGGCCTTGCCCCATTTTCGAGAAATCAGATATAAAAACTTGATTATCGAGTGTTAGACTATGCAGGATACCACGGCAGTTTTCTCAAAGGAATACTGAGCCCGGCATGCCCGCGGAATACGGATGGAAATGGTAAAGTCTTGCCGCTGACGGCTTACCGCATGTTTTAAAAAAAAATATAGGGTTATATAAATTATGGATATATTTTTTCAACAGCTTGTAAATGGTCTAACCATTGGAAGTATTTTTGCCCTGGTCGCCTTGGGATACACCATGGTTTACGGGATTATGAAACTGATTAATTTTGCCCATGGTGATCTTGTTGCAATGGCTGCTTTTGTTGGACTTACCTTATACGATCAGTTTCTCGGACCTGGAACAAATGTGTTTTTATCGGTTATAGTAATATTCGGAGCAACGGGTATCATTATTTCCTGTGCAGGTGTGATGCTTGAGCGTATTGCCTACCGTCCCCTCAGGCGGGCGCCCAGGCTGAGCGCTGTTGTGTCTGCGCTGGGGGCAAGTCTTGTTATTCAGAATGGGATCATGCTGATCTGGGGACCCAGGATGCGTTTTTTCCCTGCAGATATTCTGCCGTCCACCACCTGGAATATTGGCGGTATTTACATCAGTTTTATCCAGGTGGTGATTCTTTTACTATCTGTTCTTATAATGATAGGACTGATTTTTTTTATTGATAAGACACGTGTCGGGGCAGCCATCAGAGCCACCTCAATTGATCATGATGCATCAAGGCTCATGGGCATCAATGTGGACGGTATTATTACCCTGGTTTTTGTTATCGGCTCTTTTCTCGGTGCAGTGGGCGGGCTGTTTATCGGCCTTTACTATCGGGGTATTAATTTTGATATGGGCTGGAACTATGGACTTTACGCCTTTGTTGCCGCTATTATCGGCGGTATCGGTAATATCCCCGGTGCCATGGTGGGCGGAATCCTGCTCGGGGTATTCAAGGCCATTATTGCCGGATATATCTCAAGTACCTGGGCAGATGCCTTTACCTTTATCCTTTTAATCGGTATCCTTGTTGTCAGACCAACGGGCATAATGGGTGAACGTGTAGCAGAAAAGGTGTGATCATGAAATTATTGAATAAAAAAATCGGATTTTCTATCTTTATTGTGGCGGTTGTACTTTTTCCAGTTGCTGCCGATTCAAAATGGCTGGCAGTGGGCTCAACCTTTTTAATCTTTTCTGTTGTGGGTCTGAGTGAAGATATTATTCTCGGCAAGGGCGGAATGTTCAATATGGGCCATGCCCTTTTTTTCGGCATTGGGGCTTATACGGCTGCGGTTTTCAACAATACCTTTGGCCTCCCCATTCTTTACGCCATTCCCTTTGCCATTCTGATTCCCGCGTTTTTCGGTATTATACTGGCCGGACCCATCATCCATCTGCGGGGGGATTATCTGCTGGTGTCCACCATCGGCCTGAACATTGTTTTTATACAAATGGTTGAAAATAATATTTTTGGCGTTACCGGCGGACCCAATGGTATTTTCGGTCTTGACGTACCCACTTTTCTGGGGTTTGAATTTTCTTCTCCTACAGCGATTTACTATATGGGCGCCATTGTTCTGTTTCTTACCTTTTATATCATGAACAACCTTGACAGAAGCAAGCCTGGAAGGGCGCTGCACTATCTGAGGCTGGATGATCTGGCAGCCCGGAGTATCGGTATCAATACCAGGGGGTACAAGATATTTGCCTTTGCACTGGGTGCGGGGATTGCCGGTCTGGCAGGGGTTCTTTATGCGGTTCAATACTCTGCAGTAAGCCCTGAAGCCTTTAATTTTATGCAGTCTGTGCTGTTTTTTTCCATTGTTCTGGTGGGCGGATCATCCATTCCCGGTATACTCATGGGAACTTTTGTCATGTTTGTTCTACCGGAAATTTTCAGGGATTTTGCCACATGGCGGTATTTTATCTTTGGATTTGCCATGATTCTGGCCATGGTGTTAAGACCTGAAGGCATATTCCCGGCACAGTTTGGAAAGATTCCCGCCTGGTTTTTAAAACGAGAATAAAAAGGAACACGCAATGGCACTTCTTGAATTAAAAAATATGACAAAACGGTTTGGCGGGTTAACCGCTGTGGACAACCTTAATCTTAAGGTGGAAGAGGGACAGATATACGGCATTATCGGGCCCAACGGCGCCGGCAAGACAACGGCATTCAACTGCATTACCGGCATTCATCCCCCTGAGGAGGGAAAGGTGATATGGCAGGGGACAAAGGACATAACCCCCAGGGATATCACCGGGCTGCCCTCCCATAAGATCGCTGCCCTGGGTATTGTCAGAACCTTTCAGACCATACGGCTTTTTTCGGAGATGAGCGTGGCGGAAAACGTTATGTCCGGCAGACATTTCCGCGGAAAACAGAAATGGTGGCATGGCATATCCCACACCCCTTTTTCAAAAAAAGACGAAAATGCCAATTGGCATAAAGTCAGAGACACCCTTGATTTTTTTAATATTCTGCCCTTTGCAAAAGAGCCTGTGGGCAGCCTTGCCTATGGCTTTCAAAGAAAGGTTGAAATGGCCAGGGCTCTGGTGTCAGAACCTGAGCTTCTCATCCTGGACGAACCGGCTGCAGGGCTCAATGACAGTGAAACCATGGAATTGGTGGAAACCATTTACAGCATAAGGGACAGCGGGATAACGTTGCTTCTTATTGAGCATAACATGGATCTGGTAATGACCCTGACCGATTATATTACCGTAATTAACTTCGGGAAACAGATTTCAGAAGGTCTTCCTGACTATATCCAGTCAGATCCTACTGTGATAGAGGCTTATCTTGGAAGTGAGGAGGATGATGATGACGAATGAAGCAATGTTTGCGATAAAGGATCTGGAAGTCTTTTACGGCAATATCGCCGCCATAAAGGGGATCTCCCTTGATGTGTCCAAAGGAGAGATTGTGACCATACTGGGGGCAAACGGGGCCGGCAAGACCACAACATTGAGAACCATATCCAGGCTTCACGATGCAAAAGCCGGGTCCATTTACTTCAAGGGTCAAAATATCACACACATTCCAGCCCATAAAGTTGTTTCCCTGGGGATTGCCCAGTCACCTGAGGGACGGCGGATTTTTGGCATTTTGACTGTGGAGGAGAATCTTGTTCTGGGCAGTTACTCCAGAAAAAGACCCGACGGAAAGGTGCTGGCCTGGGTGTACGACCTTCTGCCCCGGTTGAAAGAGAGAAGAAAACAGCTGGCAGGCACCCTGTCCGGCGGTGAGCAGCAGATGCTTGCCATAGGCAGGGCGTTGATGGCAAATCCTGAAATGCTGCTGCTGGATGAGCCCAGCCTGGGTCTTGCCCCCATCCTTGTTAAAGCGATTTTTAAAACCATTAAGGAAATCAGTCAGAGCGGGGTGACTGTTCTTCTGGTGGAACAAAATGCAAAAGCCGCTTTAAAACTGGCCAACCGGGCCTATGTCCTTGAAGTCGGGAAAATCGTTTTAAGTGGAAACGCCGGTGATCTCCTTGCCTCGGAAAAAATCCAGGAAGCGTATCTTGGGAAAAAAAAGGAAGCAGACAATTTGTAAATCCTTTATACTCGATGATCACCCTTTTTTATGCCTGACCCCGTTTTCCAGAAACCAGACACAAAAACCGGATCATTGAGTTTTAGAATTGAATGACAACCATTATGCCTGAGGAAATATAATGATAAATAAAAGAATAACCCGGCATCCTGTTCTTGAAGTTGAACAAAGGGAAGATGTGTCTTTTTCGTGGAACGGACAGGAGCTGACCGGAAAAAAAGGGGAAATGATCTCGTCTGCACTGTTTGCCAGCGGCATTCAGATTTTTGGTCATCATCAGAAAGACCGCTCACCCCAGGGCATGTTCTGCGCCAATGGACAATGCTCTCAATGCCTTGTGATTGCCGACGGGCTTCCTGTCAAGTCCTGTATGACCCCGTTAAGGGAGGGGATGACGGTGGAAAGCGTTGAGGGCCTGCCTGTTCTGCCTGAAGCAGATGATCCGGGAAAATGCCTGGATGTAAAAGAAAAAAAAGTGGATGTGCTGATTATCGGTGCCGGGCCGGCCGGCCTGTCTGCTGCCCTGGAGCTGGGAAAGGCCGGCATTGAAACACTGCTCATTGATGACAAGGACAAGGCCGGTGGAAAACTTGTTCTCCAGACCCATAAATTTTTCGGGTCTGTGGAAGATTCCCATGCCGGCACCCGGGGATTTACCATCGGACAGATCCTGGATAATGATCTCAAGGCCTTTGACTGCGTGGAAACCTGGCTTAACACCACGGCTGTGGGGGTTTTTTCAGATAAAATCGTGGGCGTTGTCAGAAACGGTGTTTATATTAAAATAAGGCCGGAAAAGCTGCTGGTGGCCACAGGCGCAAGGGAAAAGATGCTTCCCTTTCCCGGCAATACTTTGCCCGGGGTTTACGGCGCCGGCGCGTTTCAGACCCTGGTAAACAGAGACCTTATTAAAGCCTCGGAAAAGGTGTTTATCGTTGGTGGCGGCAATGTGGGGATCATTGCCGGTTATCATGCGATCCAGGCAGGAATAGAAGTGGTTGCCGTGATTGAGGGCATGGCAGAGGTCGGGGGATACAAAGTCCATGCGGACAAACTGAAACGCTTAGGAGTTCCTATCTTTACAAGCCATACCGTGCTCTCAGCCAACGGAACAGACCGGGTTGAATCCGTAACCATTGCAGGGCTCGACAACTCCTGGCATCCAGTGCCGGGTACGGAAAAAACCTTTGAAGTGGATACCCTGCTCATCGCAGTGGGGCTTTCTGAGGTCAATGAATTTTACCACAAGGCAAAACAATGGGGCATGGATGTCTATTGCGCCGGTGATGCAAGGGAAATTGCCGAAGCATCCGCCGCCATATTTGCCGGAAAAATTGAGGGGCTTAAAATTGCAAAATCCCTTGGCAGATTTCAGGGAGACATTCCTGCATCCCTTGAAGAAAAAGCATCCGTTCTGAAATCAAAACCTGGAAAGCCTGTTAAAAAAGATCCTCCAGGGGAAGAAAGCGGTGTCATGCCCATATTTCATTGTTTTCAGGAAATACCCTGCAACCCCTGCACTTCGGTATGTGAAGAACATATTATCAGAACCGAGAATGATGCCATTACCGGTCTTCCCTATGCAGAGGATGTGAGCCGATGCAAGGGCTGCATGAATTGTGTGGCCATCTGCCCGGGACTTGCCGTCAGCCTGGTGGATTACCGGAAGAATTCGGATTTCCCAACGGTCACCCTGCCCTATGAGATCTGGCGGGATAAGGTTGAAAAGGGCAGAGAGATTATTTTAACCGATATTGACGGCAATATCATTCCCTCGTCTGCTCCGGGCGGCAGGCACAGGGTAAAACGGGTGATCGCCAATAAAAAGAAATTTCCTGGTACCCTTATGGTCCAGGTGGAAGTGGCAAAGGAAAATGCCAAAAAAGTGATTGGCATCAGAATCCAGGAAAAAATTTCACAGCCCATTGCGCTGCCTGATACAACTGCTCTGCCGGACGAAGCAGTGATTTGCCGGTGTGAAAGGGTAACCCTTGGAGAAATCCGTGCTGCCATCAGGGACGGGGTAAGAGATATAAACCAGCTCAAAGCCATCAACCGTGCAGGAATGGGCGCCTGCGGCTCAAAAACCTGCAGGCCCATGCTCTGGAAGATATTCAGGGACGAGGGCATTGATTTAAAAGAGGTGACCGACCGGGTGGACCGGCCCCTGTTTGTGGAAGTGCCCCTGGGGACATTTGCCGGTATCAAAGGAGATGATTTTGATGGGTAACATGAGTGTTAGCACAGAAATATTCTGGGGGAGAAAAAAGCAAGGAGAGTTTGATGAAAACATATGATATTATCATCATTGGTGCTGGTTCTATAGGTGTTCCCGCTGCCATGGCACTTGGCGAGAAGGGCGTAAAAACAGCAGTGATAGATAAAAAGCCATCTCCGGGCCAGGGAGAGAACAAACATGCCATCGGCGGCATAAGGGCGACCCATTCGGATCCTGGAAAAATTCTTGTGGGAATAAAATCTCTGGAGATTTTTTCCACATGGCAGGAAAAACATGGCGATGACATTGAATGGCTTAAGGGCGGGTATCTTTTTCCTGTGTACCGGGAAAAGGAAGAACGCCTGTTAAAAGGGTTTCTTCCCATCCAGAAAAAATACGGCCTGAACATTGATTATATTTCTCCTGATCAGGTGTGCCGTACTGCACCGGGCATAAACACAGACCACCTCATGGGCGGTACGTTTTCCCCGGATGACGGGTCTGCCTCTCCGCTTATTTCAACCAATGCCTTTTATAAAAAGGCCTGTGAAACAGGTCATGTGGATTTTCATTTTAAGGAAAAGGTCGGGGCGATACATCTGGAAAACAACAGGATAACAGGTCTTGATACGGATAAGAATGCATATTCTGCGCCTATGATCATTGATGCCGCAGGCGGCTATTCAAGGGATTTAGGTAAACTGGCAGGTCTTGATATCCCTGTGGTCCCTGATTCCCATGAAGGCGGGATAACAGAGCCGGTCAAGCCTTTTTTTAAAGCCATGGTTGTGGATTTAAGGCAGACGTCGGGATCAAAGAATTACTACTTTTATCAGAACCGGCATGGACAGGTTGTGTTCTGCATTACCCCTGATCCTCCCATTATTGGAACAGATAAAAGGGAAACCTCAATTTTTCTTCCCCAGGTCAGCAGAAGAATGGTTGATCTCATGCCCCGCCTTAAAAATATAAGGGTTCGACGTGTGTGGCGGGGGCTCTACCCCATGACTCCGGACGGGTCTCCCCTGGTGGGAAAAAACCGGGATGTAAAAGGACTTATCCATGCCACAGGCATGTGCGGCCAGGGATATATGCTCGGGCCCGGTATTGGAGAGACCATTTCAAGACTTGTAACCGATACCCTGACAGAGGACGATGGTATTGTTCTGGATGAATTTTCCCTGTACCGTGAATTTGGAGGAGAAGAAGCCCTGAAATAGCTGTGATGAGCAGTTAAACAAGAATTTTTCCCGGCGGTCAGCTGTCAGACAGCTGCTGCCGGCAAAAAGATAAAGCATGGCCTTTCGCACACAACAAAGCATTAAAGAACAGGTTTACACAAGGAGTTATTTATGTCTGAATTTAAATTAAAGGAGATTAAGTCACAGTCCTATGATCCTCCCGGGATCAGAAAAGGATACACTGACAAATCTCTGCACGTCAATGTGTCTGATGCGGATATTTCAATTAAGGATATCGACGAAGCGGTTAAGGAAACATTTATCGGCGGCAAGGGATATGATCTCTGGCTGCTCTGGAATGCGGTAAAAGATTACACAAAATGGAATGACCCTGAAAATGCCATCTGTATTTCATCAGGACCTCTGGGGGGTACTCCGGGGTATCCTGGAGCAGGGAAAAGTATTGTTACTACCATTTCACCGCTGACCAATGCCCCCATGGATTCAAACGTAGGTGGTTATTTTGGTCCGTATAAAAAATTTTCAGGCTTTGATGTTGTAGAAATTACAGGCAAAGCGCCAAAGGAAACCATTGTTCTCATTGACGGCATAGAAAATAAGATACGCATATTTGAAGCCGCAAATCTGCCGGAAGACGCCTATGCCCTGTCTGATACGTTAACCGGGCATTTCGGCGATGGAAAACCCAATAATATTTCGGTGGTATGTACCGGTCCGGCTGCCAGACATACATTAATGGGGTGCCTTAATTTTTCCTGGTATGATGCGGGTAGAAAAAGGGTGAGATACAAACAGGCAGGGCGGGGCGGTATAGGAACGGTGTTTGCCGACAAGCGTGTAAAAGCGGTTGTGGCCAGGTGGGGGTCTGTTTCCCTGGCATCAAACCAGCCGGCTGACAAGGAAGCCCTGAAAAAAGTGATAAAAAATCATACCAAAAGCATTACAAGCCTTGATCCCAAACAGAACCGCATGGCGGTTGTGGGCACAACCCATATTGTTCCCATCATGAATGCCCATGACTGCCTGCCGGTCAACAATTTTCAGTTCGGCAGCCATCCACAAGGGAATAACATAGGGGAAGAAACCTTTGAGCATATCTTTGACAAGGGGTTTGACGGGTGCTGGAAGGGGTGTTCAGTTGCCTGTGCCCATGGTGTAAAGGATTTTGTCCCGTTTACCGGTCCCTATCAGGGCAAAAGAGTGTTTGTGGACGGGCCTGAATATGAAACCATTGCTGGATGCGGGTCAAGTCTTGGTATCTTTGATGCCTTTACCATAGTTGAGATCAATTTTTATTGTGATGCCTACGGCCTTGATACGATTTCCGTTGGTACCTCCATTGCCTTTGTTATGGAGTGCTTTGAAAAAGGCCTTATTACAATAGAACATACCAACGGCATGGAATTGAACTTCGGCAGCCGCATCAATGCGCTGGAATTGATTCACCAGATGGCGCTGGGAGAAGGGTTTGGCGCAATAGTAGGCAAGGGCATCCGGCAGATGAAGGATATCTTTGCCAGAGACTTTGGTGCCGATGCTGCAGTGATGCAGGATATCGGCATGGAGTCCAAGGGCCTTGAGTTTTCAGAGTATATTACAAAGGAATCCCTGGCCCAGCAGGGCGGATACGGTCTTGCCCTGAAAGGTCCCCAGCATGATGAAGCCTGGCTTATCTTTCTGGATATGGTGCATAATTTCATGCCCACCTTTGAAAACAAGGCGGA
>JAWOEJ010000350.1:0-14420 GCA_046482845.1 Desulfobacteraceae bacterium
CTCCCCTCAGAATAAAGGGCATTACAGTAGTTGACAGGTCATACCCTCCTGCCAGCCCGCAGGCAGCCACACATCCGTTGTATTTCATTTCTGACAGGAGCCGGGAGAGAACCACACTGCCTACAGTATCAACAGCGCCTGCCCATTTCTGAGATTCAAGGGGTGAAGGTATTTGGGTCCATTTTTCACCACCGGCTATATCCCTGGCCCCGATTTGTCTTAAATAATTGTGGATGGATTCCGCTTTTGATCTGGTGAGAGCTGTAACATTATAGCCGAGTTTGGAAAGGATAGCCACGGCATTGCTGCCCACTCCGCCCGAGGCACCGGTCACAATTATCGGACCATGATCCGGTGTTATCCCTGCCTCTTCAAGGGTCATGACCTGGAGCATGGCCGTGTAGCCGGCAGTACCGAGGGCCATGGCTTTTTTTGTATCCATATTTTTGGGAAGGGGGATCAAAAAATCGGAGTTGATTCTGGCCATCTGCGTATACCCTCCCCAGTATTTCTCCCCCACGCTCCAGCCATTTAAGATGACCTGATCACCGGGCTTAAACCTTTCACTCTTTGACTCAACCACTGTTCCTGACAGGTCAACGCCAGGCACCATGGGGAAAACCCGAAATATTTTACTGCGGTTTGCAAATCCAAGACCTTCTTTATAATTTAAAGTGGAATAATCTACCTGTATCAGCACATCTTCATCAGGCAGATCCTCAAGTTTAAGCTGCTTTACTGCTGCCACCAAACTATTGTCTTCTTTTTCCACCACAAGCGCCTTAAAGGTGTCTTTTTTTACCATGCTGTTTATTCCTCCCGGTTAAAAGTGATTTTCATTATTAAAGCACGAAATTCCTTGCCATGAACTGGGCAGAGGATCTCTCCACTTCCATCTCTCAGTTCTGGTCATTTTCCCTGAACATCCTTCACCTTGACGGCAGGATCCCGATTGGAAAAGAACCTTCAGTTCCAGATAATCGGTCTGCAGCTTTTCGGCCCGATCACGGCCGTTCATGCCCGGCTTTCATTTTATAGCACAGGTCATCGGCAGAACGTTTCCGAATTTTGTTAAGTGTTTTTTTTTCCAGCGTGACAACCAGGCTCTTATCTGCTCCATTATAAAAATTATGATTGAACACCGCAAAACTACATGGGAGGGGGCAGGATGTCAATATGAAAAAAATCAAAAGGGTCTGAATTACCAGGGGCACGGCAATCAGAACGATATGCAGGGTCTGGTTGTATCAGGGATGCCGCGCCTGATGCCTGGTGCCGGCGTATGATTATCAATAAAAAGATAGGGCTTAAAGTCACCGGCACTGATACAGCCGAGCTGGATGAATTGACCTGCCTGCTGGAGTCTGGTAAACCAGCTGCTGGTTTATTCCACCGTCATCATCGCCCTTGCCATCTTTACCGCAGGTAAGGTGTCCCAGGTTCTGGCCGATTAGAACATCAAATCCGCCGTTTCTGGTGGTGAAGGTTTTCAAAAAAGGCGACAACATGATTGACATTAACCGACGGCAGTATCCACCAAGGTATGTATTTCATCCAGAAACCCTTTTCCAACAGGGATCTTCCCGTTAAGGTAAAGGAGCTTCTTGAAGTTCGATTTTTAAGGCATTTAAAATCTCTTCCTAAAAATAAGTAGTGTCTGAACGAAAACCCCGTGTTTGGACTAAAACTTGCCCAGGTGCAAAGACCTGCTCTATTGTTTTTTTTCAATAATCCCTGTTGTCAGGGGAATAATCAGAAAACACATAACAAAGATCAGAACCCCTGACCAGCCGGACTTTTCAAAACAGAAACCTGCACCTGTAATCCCGGCCCATCCCCCGCAATAGTAAAATAACACATAAAGGGCGTTTGCCTTGCCGTGCCCGCTGGTGAGCTTTTTGTTCAGCAGACCCACTGCTGTGGCATGGATTGTGAAAAAACCGGCACAGATACCCAGCAGACCGGAAATAACACCCAGAATAGAAGGGATATGCAGTAATATCAAAGAAATGAAAAAAACAAGGCTGCTTGCAATTAAAATATTGCCGCTGCCGATTTTATCACTTAATTTTCCGGCAAAGGGACCGAGAAAGACCCCCAGCGCATAGACAAAGTAGGTAAAGGTAATCCTTTCAGTGGAAAAATCGAACGGAGGACCGGCAAGGCGGTAGGGTAGAAAATTAAAAACAGGCTGAAACATAAGTAATCCTGAAGCACCGCATGCAAACAGCAGAAGCAGGTCTTTTTGCTGCAGAAAGGAAAAAAATCCGTCTGTTTCATCTCTGCCTGATTTTTTTACAGGCTTTGTCCGCGGCAAAGTGAAATACGCAAATAACATAGTGATTATGATGAGCATAGAAGCCGATACAAGGGCATATCGCCAGTGGAGAGGCGGGTGAATCCAGCCGCCAAGCAGACGGCCGCCAAGGCCACCAAGCACTGTGGCTGACACATAGGAGCCCATGACAACATTCAGCCGTTTTCCAGGCAGGGTTTTTGACAGCCAGGCAGCCAGACTGGTAGTCAGGGCAGGAATAAAAAGGCCCTGGAACAGCCGGGCCATTAAAAAAATCCTGAAATCATGGGTCATGGACGCAATAATACCGCCAGATGCGACACAGATGCCCCCTGCAAGAATGACAGGGTGAATAGAGATTTTGTCTGCCAGGTACCCAAAAAACAGATTGGATATGACGATTCCCAGTATAACAATGGACACTGTCATGGAAACTTGTGAGGGGGATACATTAAATTCTGTCTGAAGCACAGGTAAAACCGGCTGGGTTATATAGATATTTGTAAAGGTGGCAGAGACCAGTGCAAATACAGCGGCCTGAAGTTTCAGGATATTCTTTTTTTCCAGGGCGGATATTTTCTGGACGGTCTGGTTCATGATATGGATGTCTTTTCTAAGTTTCTCCTAGAGGATAAATTCTTCCTTAACCTTTGAAATACCGGGAATCAGGGTCTGGGTACTTTTAACACCGCTGAGTTGTCTTACCCTCTGGTCCATGAACTCTGCTATGGTTTCCGCATCAGATGCCAGAAAGTCTCTTTGAAGTATCACCTTGACCAGGATATCAATGGTGCCGTGAACGCCGTGGATCTCCTTTATTTCATCCATTGCAAAGAGTTTTTCAATGATTTTTTCCTCACTGGAGGCCGTGGAATTGATCATAATGAACGCTGTGATGGTTCTTTTCATTTCAGGATAATCCGGGGTGTTTTTTTCAAGCATGGCGGTTCTGAAATCCTCCATACTCCGGGGAATAAGGCGGTCAATGCCTATGCCGTACCGTTTGCTGGTGTTTTTTTCCCAGCGGTGATAGGCAATATAGGTGTACAAATCGGCAACAGTCCGGGAAGGAAAATAACGGTCCAGCCGGCTGTTGGTGATAATGGCTGCCAGCGGGGTATAAATGGTGTTGAACCAGTCCTTTGCCGCTTTTTTAAAATCAGTTTCCTGGCCTGAAATGTGGGTCAGATGGTTTTGATGGGTTTTAATCTGTTTTTCCAGATAATTGTACTTTCCCACCTCGGTAAGGGGTATTGTTTCTTTTAAACCGGTGTTCTGATAAAAATTCTGTCTTTCCCTGTACAAAAGGTTTTCCATTGTACTGCTGTCCGAACACAGCTCAGTGACGTCTGCCTGAATTCTGGTCTGACCCAGTTCTTTTGCTGCCGCCACCCGGTGGTTGCCGTCCAGAACATAAAAATCGCTGCGGATCTGGTACAGATGAACAGGAGGCAGCTGCCTGCCGTCGTGGATGGCTTTTTTTATACGGGAAAATCGTTTGTCTGATACCTGTTTTTTCGGTCTGAATCTGGAATCAAAATCATGGTACTTTCCCACACTGCCGATTATTTTATCAAGATCCACTGATTTTGTGCCGTGATCGATGAATTTGACATGCTCATGGGCTTCATCCTGGTCGTTAAAGGCACTGATATGGTCATTGTCTTTGGATGAAAAAAAGCGTTTAAGAAAACTGATCATGATTAAATCTCCAGCAGGGTAAAACCGCAGGTGTTTACAACCTTTGTCCCGTTTACCCGGGTAATCCGAGCTTCCTGGTTTTTAAAACTCTTATGGATATGGCCGTGGATGAAATATTCGGGTTTCCGGGTTTTAATGAGTTTGTTAAACCCGGTAAATCCTTTGTGACACACGTCCTGACCATCATGGACATTCCGGGGCGCTGCATGGGTGATAATAATATCAATGCCTTTTTTTATCCACATGGGAAACCACATCTTCAGGATAATTCTCTGCATTTCCTTTTCTGTGTACTGATTGGGACCTCCGCTGTACCACATGGAACCTTCAAGTCCCATGATTTTCAATGATTTGAAAATTTTGATTCTGGCGTGGATGTTCTCACATCCCATGGGGTTGACCGCGGTGTACCGGATATCGTGGTTGCCCTTGACGTAATAAAGCGGTTTGTCAAGGCGGTCCCGCAGAAAGGAGAGGTATTCCGGGGGCAGGTCCCCGCAGGACAGGATAAGGTCTACAGGGTCATGTGTTTTGTTTTTGATTTTATCTTTTAAGCTTTTGTCAATATAATCTGATACAGCCAGAATTTTGATTTTTTTTTGAGATGTTTTTTCTGTTTTCATGGAATGAAAATACCAGAGCGCCCCCGTCTTTTCAAGATATATCTGGATGGATTCTTGCGGACAGTTCTCCGGCATACATCAATCCCTGATTGTCAAGAGACTTTTTTAAGAGGCCGAATGGCAAAATATCCCGGGTATTGGGGCGATAACAGAAATAAGGTTCTCCCGTCAATGCGCACCTTCATCCCGCTGACTGGACCGCTTAACGGCACAATTACATCCGCCGCCCGCACTTACTGACAATTTCAAGCGGTGAATCGGATCAAGATGCATATGCGGCATGTACAGATCTGTGTAAACAGATGCTGGAGGTAAAAGATTAATTGAAATCAAACGGTAAACTTGGTAAGTTCAGGAGACAGGTTTATATTTTTCTTTTATAACGTCCATGCCTTGACAGGCACAACAAAGCATGAAAGCTGTTAGCTGTTAGCTGAGTACCGACGGCTGAAGGCTTTCATATAAAATATTTGATACAGGCTGGTTTTTATGAGTGCCCCTGAGTTTAATGATGCCGAATACCTGGAACACTTCGGGCTGACCACTGACCCTTTTTTTTCCGGCCAGGATGATTTTCAGTTTTTTGACAATTTCAACCTGGACCCTGACCAGCCAATGAGCCCCGATCAGGTCAAGGTCTATATTCAGTTTGTATTGAATGCTGCCGGGGCTGATCACCGGATCGTCATCGAAAAACAGGCACAGGAAGAATTGTACGGTCTGACCCGGGGCCGTGTGGACAAGATTAACACCACGATGGATCAGGCCCTTCGCCGGGCATTTTCAGACCGCACCTGTCTGATCACATCCAGGCATCTTTCAGACCGGTTTACCCCTGTTCTCCTGGAAAAGCTTAAGGCAAAACAGCTGGCCCCCTGGAAGGGTCTCAGGATTTTGGTTGCGGCGATCCTGTGCGTCGGACTTGCCGGCACAGCCTGGTTTTTTTGGAACAACAGGTCTGAACCGGAAAGGAATGTGACCAAAAAAATCCATCTGCCCGATGCCTTTTCCCAGCCTGAGTCGCAGCCGTCTGCTGACGGCCCTGGCAGGGACCTGTCCAGATATGAGCCTGTTGTCAAATTTTTGGCCGCATATGACCTGATGGTTTATGAAAAGGCCCTTTCCAAAGCCATTTTGACGGAAAATTATCAGGGTATGACCCAAAAGATATTTGAGGAAACCGGTAAGATGCTCATTTGTCTGACCTCGGTACCCGAAGCGGTCAAACAGGAATATCCTATCCTGGAAACCCTTTCGCTGGATCCCTTTCAAAACAACTTTTTACTTTTCTGGCAGCCCGGGTTCCTGATACCCGAGTACAAAGAGGGGATCAGAGGAGAGGCCATCCGCAAACTCCAGGTCATGCTGAAGAACGTCGGTTTATACCATGGCGGGACCAGCGGTGTGGCAGACATTGAATTGACCCGGGCCTTAATCCGGTTCCAGCGCCATTATTTTCTGGAACAGACCGGCACCCCGGACCCTGCTGTCCTGTTTCTGCTGACGGTTCTGTCCCGGCATGGCTGATCCACTGACGGATTCCAGCCGTTTATCGTTTATCAACCTTCTCTCATCGACACATCCCATGCAGGTAAGTTTTCAGCAGTTTTTTTGACCAGCCCCGCCCCCAGGGGCTGCTCTATCAAAAACGAGAACGTCGGAGGGCTTTTTGCCCTGATTTCTCACCCAGCCGAAGAATAAAAGATTTTTTTATCATGACTGTAAAAAAAAACTTGATTTAATTCGTTTGTAATTATATATTAAATGAAATTCATTTTTTTTATATGGTTTCTTAAATAAAGTATTTTTTTAATAAAAGCATATCCCCAGTAAAATTCAATTAATTTTAATCCAAAGATTCATTTTTCTTATATGAAACACTTGTCAGCGCATTGCCGCTGGCGGCGTTTCATACTTGGTTGTGGCCGGGTCGATGACCATGTGCCGGCCATGCCGGTTATATCAGTAAGAAGTCAGTTCTGTGTCAGGGCATTTTATCCGGCGCTCTATATTGACAAGGGTGGTGGGTAAGGGATCCCTAATGCCAATAACACAAAGCTGTTAAATAAAAAATATAGAAAAAAGGGGGACAGGATGAAAACATTTCAAAAATTAGGTAAATTTGCGCTGTTTTATTTGGGGGTTTTCTTTTTTGCTGTATTTTATTGTGTGGTTTTATTATTTGCATTCAATGTAAATGCAACAACCACAAAGGAAACAAAGGATTCACCCCTTTACAGTGCAAAGCTTGAATCCTCTGCCACAACCTTGAACAGCGCTGCAGACTCAGGGGACGCGGTAAAGTTTACACCTGAAATTACAATGGATACTCCAGACAGAATGTGCAGGCAGAAACTGCAGTGCCTGGCATTTTGTGACCTTGTAAAAAATCAAACCCGATGATCTGATTTTTGTGTCTGGTCTTTGTGTCTGGTTTTGGAGAATAACGAAAATAATTGATTTTCGTTCAAACACTGTTTATGGTTTATTTAAGGCATCAATAAATGCTTTTACGGTTACAGCTGCATCACCAGGGATTAATACGGCATCAGGGTGATGGTACAATGAATTTTCCACCCCGGAATATCCCGGCTGGGTATCGTAGTTGAAAATGATTATTTTTTTGGCATCCCCGGCTTTAAGGATGGGCATTCCTGAAATGGGGGAGCCATCAACTTCTATGGCAGCCGGATTGACCACATCACAGGCACCGACAACAAAAACCAGATCTGTTTCCCTGAATTCAGAATTTATCTCGTCCATTTCATAAAGCAGATCATAATCCACGTCTGCTTCTGCTAAAAGCACATTCATATGTCCCGGCATCCGGCCGGCCACAGGATGGATGGCAAATTTAACCTTTTTGCCCATGGATTCAAACAGACCGGAAAGTTCCACCACCTTAAACTGGGCCTGGGCTACGGCCATGCCGTAACCAGGTATGATGATAATTTTTTCAGCCTTTTGGGCGAGGGCAACGGCTTTCTGCAGATGGGCCTTTTCTGCTTGATTCTCCATTTTTTCAGGGACCTCTTCTGCCTTGCTCTCTTCTTCCTCAGGCATATCTTCTCTTTTGCTCTTTTTTTTCTTAGTTATATCTTCTATGTCTTCTGCCTTGATCTTTTTTTCTTCAGGTACGTCTTCTGCAGGTATAAAGATGCCAAAGAGACTGCGGTTCATGGCCCGGCACATGACATGGGTGAGTATGGTTCCTGAGGCGGCCACCATGGCACCACAGCCGATCAATAATTTGTTTTCAATTATCATTCCGCATAAAGCAGCTGCCGCCCCTGTCATGGCATTTAAGAATGAAATCAGAACCGGCATGTCAGCGCCCCCGATCCGAATGGAAAAAAGAACGCCGAACAGCATGGACAGGCCCGTAATCAAAAGGCAGATAAACGTCAGGGGGTCGTCTGCCGCATATAAGGCTGCAGCGATTAATCCTGCAATACAGATCAGGTTTATGGTGACAAGCCAGGTATGTTTCGGGAATTTAACAGGGGTCTGGGGCATCAGGTTTAACAGCTTGGCCCCGGCAATCATGCTGCCGCTGAAGGTCAATGCCCCTGTTGTAAGACCCAGAAGCCCTGAAATTGAATTCATCTGTCCTATATGCCCTCCGCCTCTCATCAGTTCAACAAGGGAAAGACAGCATGCTGCCATACCGCCGGCACCATTTTGAAAGGCCACCATGGCCGGAATCTGGAGCATGGTAATTTTTCTGGCCACCCTGTATCCGGCAAAAGCGCCTGAACTGATAAAGACAAGCATCACCCCGGGATAAAGGGTGCCGTTTCTAAAGAGAACCAGAGCAGCGGCGCAGGCAAGGGCAGAGGCTGCAATGAGGTTGCCGGCTTTTGCCCGTTCAGGCCGCCTGAACAGCCATATTCCCAGGATAAGGATGCCAATGATGCAGAAATCCAGGACCAGATGTATACCTGTGTATGTTTCAGTCATTTCTACCGGATTCCTCTTTTTGGTGTTTAAACATTTTCAGCATTCTGTCTGTAATAACAAAACCGCCAACCAGATTGAACGTTGCCAGAACCAGGGCAAGGGACCCGATCATCAACTCAATGGGAGAGGATGCCACTGAAAAGATAAGCAGCACCCCGAGAATGGTAACCGCTGAAACCGCATTGGTCATGGACATCAAAGGGGTATGAAGCAGTGACGGAATCCTGGAAATCAATACATATCCAATAATAAATGAAAAAATGAGCACCCCTGCCAGTACTGATAGATTACCCATTATGCGTCTCCTGAGTGTTTTTATTCATGTGTTATCCCCATGGCCTTAAGTGCGCCTTTGTGGTAAATTTTTCCCTTGTGCGTCACCAGGGCACCTCCTGTGATTTCATCCCCTGTATCAAATTCTTTTTTTCCATCCTTGAACAGATGTTCCACAAAATAGTAAAGATTGTTTGAATACAGCCAGGAGGCGTGGACCGGAAGGGAGCCCGGAATATTTTTAATCCCGCAGATGTAGACCCCGTTGTGCCGGATCTCTTTTCCCGGCTGGGTAAGTTCACAATTGCCCCCCTGGTCAATGGACACATCAATGATCACAGAACCGGAGGTCATTGTTTCCACCATATCCTTTGTGATCAGCGTCTGGGCTTTTTCCCCGGGAATCAGGGCACTTAAAATAATGATATCCGACGTCTGTGCCAGCGGGGCAAGGGCTTTTTTTTCCTTTTCAAGCCATTCATCGGGAAGGGCTCTGGCATATCCGCCTTCTCCGATGACCAGTTCAGGCGGAGCGTCAAATCCAACAGCCTTTACCCCTAAACTTTCCGCTTCCTGTCTGGCATCGGGCCGGATATCAACGGCTTTGACCTTGCCCCCAAGGCGCTTTCCCGTTGCAATGGCCTGAAGTCCGACCACACCGGTGCCAATGACCAGAATACTGGCCGGTTTGATCATGCCGATGGAAGTTCCAATCATGGGAATGAATTTTGGAAATTTAGAGGCGGCAATAATAATGGATTTGTAACCGGTTATGGCACTCATGGATGTCAGGGGGTCCATGCGCTGGGCCCTGGAAATTCTTGGAATGCCGTCCATTGTAAATGCCGTGACGTTTTTGGCCTGAAGTTTTTTCACTGTGTCATGGTTTGACGGCGCTGCCGGATGCAGAAAAGTGATCAGTATCTGATTCTCCTTTAGCATATCAAGTTCATGCATGTTCAGGGTTTCATTAAACAAAGGTTCCTTGACTTTTAAAATAATATCCGATGTCCTGAAAATTTCAGCGGCATCGTCAGTTATGCCTGCCCCTGCTTTTTTATATTCATTATCGTCAACAAAAGCCCCAAGGCCGGCATTGGATTCAACAAGAACATCGTATCCGAGCGTTTTAAATTTTTCGACGCTTTCAGGCAGTGCGGCGACTCTGTTTTCATCAGGCATTATTTCCTTTGGTATTCCGATCTGCATGGTCTGTCTCCTTTAAAATTTAGTGGGCCAGTTGGCCAGGCGGTGTTCACCTATGCCATTATTGTCAGAGTCCCGGATAATGGACAGGATATCGGCAAGGTATCTGCGGGTATCCCTTGGATCAATAATATCCTGGATAAAATAGTCCCGGGCAGCAGGGTAGGGGGATGAATCAGAAATCATGAGGTCCAGCATTTTCTGCCTTTCCTCTTCAGCAAGCCCGCCAAAAACCACGTCAGCTGCAATGGTCGGTTCCATAAACCCCAATTCCCCTGTGGGCCAGGATACAAAATAATCAGGACCGGTGCCAGGGCCGCACATATTGGCAGCAGCCTGGCCGTAGGATTTTCTGATGACAATGACAATCTTGGGCACGGTGACCTGGCACAGGGCCTGGAGGTTGTTGCTGACCTTGGCGCCGACCCGTTTTTCTTCCGCGTCTTTGCCCACCATGTGTCCGGGGGTGTCATGGAGAAAGATCAGGGGGATATTAAAGGAATCACACAGACAGAGAAAGCTGGTATGCTTTTCCAGCCCGTCTGTATCCATGGCCCCGACATTGTGCAGGGGATTGTTGGCAATAAAGCCCACAACTTCGCCGTCTATACGGGCCAGACAGGTGATGAGCATTTTTCCGAAATTGGGTTTGATTTCAAAAATTTTACCTCCGTCAACCATGCATCGGATGATATTGTGCATATCATAGGTGCGGGTTCTTTTTTCAGGCAGCAGCTCAAGAATGTTATCCATGTTTTCACCGGAATTTTCAGGAACGGGTTTTCTAAGGGGGCGTTTTTTGTTGTTTGCCGGCATATAATCGAGAAATTCTTTTATCAAGGCAAAGCAGTGGTCTTCATTGTCTGCAATCTGGTCGGCAATACCGGTGATACTGTCATGGATCTGCCACCCGCCCATTTCTTCTCCTGTAAAATTCTGGCCAATGGCCCGGTTCAGGGCCCGGGGACCTGAAATGGACAGGACACTGCCCTTTACCTGAATGACGCAGTCGGCAAGCATGGCTTCAAAATCAGGAACCCCGTAGCATTCGCCCATGGCTGCCATGATAAAGGGCATTTCCCTGAAATGGGTGTATTCAGGAAACAGGGTGTCCACACCGCCGCCGCCCAGGGTGCATATGTTTTTGGAGCCCTGGCAGTCCGGCATCCTTGCCCCCCCGGCTTCACCCAGCCAGATCAGCGGGATGCGGTTTTTTTTCACCTGGGTTTTAAACTGCAGCATTTTTTTTAAATTGATCCGGGCATTGGTTGAGGCAAGCACAGTGAAATCATTGGCAATGATTCCGATGCGTTGTCCATTGACCAGGCCGTATCCGCATATCAGTCCATCCGCCGGGGTTTTGTCTTCCAGACCGGGCATGTCTGATGTGGCCAGCAGCCCGAATTCCATAAAGGAATCCCTGTCCAGGAGTTTTGAAATTCTCTCCCTGGCCGTGAGCTTCCCTTTGGCATGGTGTTTATCGATTTTGGCCTGTCCGCCCATTTTAAGGGCTTTTCCCTTTTTTTCTGTTAATTCCTGAATGGTTGTTTCAAACGCCATCTTAAATAAAATCTCCTGATTGAAAATTAAAGCTTTCACTCGATGATCAAGTTTTTGTATCTGTTTAATGCTCTGTGGCCGGCTGTGAACGCCTGGCCTCCATGTCCCTGAGTTCTTTACGCAGCACTTTCTGAATGGGAGACTTGGGAAGAACATCAATAAATTCAACCTGTCTTGGATATTTATAGGCCGCCATATTGTTTTTGGCAAATTCAATGATATCCTGCGGCGTGATTCTGCCTTTGGCCTCATTTTGAAGAACCACAAAGGCCTTGACGGTTTCCCCCCTGTATTCATCAGGAACACCTATGACGGCAGCTTCCTGAACCGCCTCATGTCTCATGAGCACCGCCTCTACTTCAGCCGGTGCAATATTGTAGGCCGAGGCAATGATTAAATCCTTTTCCCGATCCACAAAAAACACAAACCCGTCATTGTTCATGGTTCCCATATCTCCGGTGTGCAGCCATCCGTCCACAAAGGTGTCAGCGGTTTTTTCCGGCAGATTCCAGTATCCCTTTGCCACCTGGGGGCCCTTGAAAAGGATTTCCCCCCGTTCTCCCACAGGAACGGTATTTCCTTCCTTGTCAACAATTTTTACAGACCCGCCCATGGGAACCCCTATGGCATCATGATTGAATTTGCTGGGTAAGGAAACAATGGCCCCTGCTGTGGTTTCGGTAAGCCCGTAGCCGTTGAGCAGGTCCAGTCCTGTTTTTTTCTGCCATTTGGCCTGGATGGCCGGCGGAACCGGCGCACCTGAAGCACCGCAGATTTTCAGACTGGAAAGATCGTATTTGTCAAAATCAGGGAGATTGAAAAAAGCCACATAAACAGTGGGGGGTGCAAAAAACACGCTGACTTTGTATTTCTGCAGAACCTTTATATACCTTGCCGCATCAAATCTGGGCTCCAGAATGGTTGTACCGCCCCCGTAGAACATGCATATGGTGGCCAGCAGGTATCCGGATATGTGAAACATGGGAAAGAGAACCAGATTGACATCACTGCCTTCCATGGCAAAATTTTCCGCCTGGTTGCCGGCATTGTAGATAAAATTGCGGTGGGTGAGCATAACGCCTTTGCTTTTGCCTGTTGTGCCGGCGGTGTACAGGATCAGCATGGTGTCATCAAAGTCAAACTCAACTTCTGGCAGGGCTTTTTTAGGACTAAGAAGATCCATGAACCTGTAAGTGCTGCTGTTGTCGTCTATCCTGACCCGGGTCCCGTCAAAACGGGTTTTTACCCTGTAGAGAAATGATTTGGGGAAATCAAGGAAATCATCAATTCCTGTTACAATGATTTTTTCAATATCTGTATCATCCATTACAGCCAGGGCATTCTCATAAAACAGATCCAGGGTAATAATCATTTTTATGCCTGAATCCGTAAAAATATGCCTGAGTTCTTCCCCTTTATACATTACATTGGCAGGCACATGGATGGCACCGATTCTGTTGGCGGCCAGAAAAGCAATAACATGCTGGGGGCAGTTGGGCAGCAGCGCGCCGACCCGGTCTCCCTTTTTTATGCCCAGTTCTGACAGGTGGGAAGCAAAATTTTCAACCATTGTATCCAGGTCTGAATAAGAAATTTTTTTATCCATAAAAACAAGGGCGGGCTTGTCTGGGTAAGAAAGGGCACTCTGGTGAAACATGTCACAGGTGGTCCGGGGGGCTTGATCCGGTACAGGGCGGATTCCCCAGGATGGATCGTAGTCTATTTCAGAATATTTTGTCATACCTTGCCTCATATTGGTTATTAAATATAAATACTGATTGTTTTAAATAGTGAATGATGTTCAGACTGTCAAGACAAATCAATCGAATTTGTTTAAAATTATTGTCACTCGGTTATCAAGTTTTTTGAATACCGCCGCAAGGTTCACTTTGGGGTGTTCGTTTACCTCGTCCTTGATTTGCCTGATTTTGTCTATGTTATCCATGAAAACATCAACCACTTCCGGATCAAAGCTTGTTCCCCGTTCTGAGCGGATTATCTCAAGGGCCACATTCAATGGATAGGGATCCTTGTAGGGCCGCTTTGAGGTAAGGGCGTCAAATGTGTCTGCAATTCCGACTATCCTTCCGCTGATCGGGGTTTTCTCTTTTTGAAGCCCGCCGGGATATCCTGTGCCGTCCCATTTTTCATGATGATTCAGGGCTATTTCATGGGCGACTTTTAACACATCCGCCTTGGAATCTGAAAGAATGGATGCGCCTATTGTGGTGTGGGTCTTGATTGTCTCAAATTCCCTTGCTGTCAGGCGGCCCGGCTTGAGCAGGATGTTATCGGGTATTCCGATTTTGCCGATATCATGCATTGGCGAGGCATAACGGATCAGCTTGACCATTTCTTCTGAAAGGCCCAGTTTTTCTGCGATCAGCGTGCAGTACCTGCTCATGCGCACGATATGGTCGCCTGTTTCCTCATCTTTGTATTCAGCCGCGCTCACAAGCCGGTTTATGGTGTCAAGATACGCGTAATCAAGTTCCTGATGGGCCTTTTCTACTTCCCTTAAGGCCTTTTCCAGGTCACTGATCGATTCTTCGAGCTGCTTGTTTATCCGGTCGCGTTCGACTATCAAATAGCGCATTCTTAAAACTCTTTTCAGCCTGATCATAAGCTCCTTGAAGCTGATCGGCTTCTGAATAAAATCGCTGGCCCCTTTTGTTACAATGGATTCATAATTGTAATTTTCCGTAAACCCGGTCATAACCATTACATCGCTGTCATATTCCGCCTTTATATTTTCGAGAAGATCTACCCCGCTCATGCCGGGCATGCGGATATCTGTTATC
>JAWOEJ010000388.1:0-25483 GCA_046482845.1 Desulfobacteraceae bacterium
CCATGGATATCGCCGGCGGGGACGCTTTAGAAACCCAAAGAATGGGCGGCGTGGTCTTTGGCATTATCCTTTTGATTTTTCATTTCCAGGGTATTTACAGGTCTTTCAGGTTTGCTACCCTCAGGTATGAAATCCGCAAAATTTTTTCCGCCTACCTGTTTTTATTTTTTTTTCTTATTATCATGACATATATGCTGGATGCGTTCGAGCGTCCGCCCCAAAAAGGATTGCTGATGTGGATGGTCTGCTGGCCCCTGTTGCTTGCCGTCATGCGCATTGTTTACAGAAAGACGCTGCGGGCCATCCGTAAAAAGGGAGTCAACCAGAAGACCGCCGTGATCGCCGGTGAAAGCATGGCCGGGATCAAACTGGCCCGGCATATCCAGGAAAATGCCTGGAGCGGGACACAACTCCTGGGATTCTTCAGCGACAGGGGGGAATGTGGTTCAAACCGCAGTATCAAGGGGATGCACTGCCTGGGAAGCCTTGATGATATTGACGCGTACACATCGGATCGCAGGGTGGATATCATCTATATCGCACTGAGCGATAATGATGAAAGCGCTATGCTCCGGCTGATGAAGCGTGTAGAGGGATTGCCGTCAACGATTTATCTGGTACCCAATGTCTTTTTTCTGGACCTTGTGATCGGGGGGGAGATCATTTTTTTTGACCAGCGCCCCATGATCGTGCTCCGGGACACGCCCCTGGCGGGGCTGGCCGGGGTCGGAAAACGGACGATGGATATCGTGATCTCACTGGCGCTCATTATTTTGGGGGCGCCTGTTTTTTTGGCGGCGGGTCTGGCTGTCAAACTCAGTTCCCCGGGCCCTTTGATTTTCGTCCAGAAGCGCTACGGTATGAACGGACAGGAGATCAAGGTATACAAATTCAGGTCTATGTATGACAATTGCGATAAAAAAGAAGGACCCTATGTCCAGGCCACGAAAAATGATTCACGGGTGACGCCGGTGGGGGCATTCCTGAGGCGGACCAGTTTGGACGAGATTCCGCAGTTGTTCAATGTGCTTCAGGGGCACATGTCCCTTGTGGGGCCAAGGCCCCATCCCTTGGCAATGGATGACGCGTACCGCAGGCGCATTGCAGGATACATGACCCGAAATAAAGTGAGACCCGGCATCACAGGGCTTGCCCAGGTCCGGGGCTACCGGGGAGAAACCGATACCATAGAGAAAATGGAAAAGCGGGTAGAGTATGATTTGAAGTATATCCGGGAGTGGTCCCTGCTGTATGATGTTGAAATATTAATACGAACCGCGGCGGTTCTTTTATTCCAGAAAACCGCCTATTGATTGCGCTTAGCCCAGGGATACGTGTCCATACATTAGGGAGGATACCATGATTACCATGACATTGATTGAAATGCTTGAGAAAAACGTGAAAGTTTGTCCATCTAAAACAGCAATTGTATATGAGGATGAACAGATCAGCCATCAAGGGTTTCACACTGCCGTGGCGAGGCTTGCCGGCCACTTTCTCAAATCCGGCATTGAGAAGGGAGACCGGGTTGCACTGATGATGGACAAAAAAAGGCCGGAGCTTGTGATCGCCTTTTTGGCTGTTGCCGCCTGCGGCGGCGTTGCCGTACCTGTGGATTGCAACCAGACAGACGGATTTATTAAACAGCTTTTTGATATTGTTTCCCCGTCCGCCGTTGTGGTCACGGATAAGATGTATCACCGCCTGGATAAACAGGAGAGGGTCGTTCAAACGGGCCTGATTATTGTCTGCAATGGCATCCGGTCGGTGAAACGGGGGGTGAAAATAGAGGCTATCCTGGAGGATGAACGTTTGGGATGCGACTTGCCCGACCTCGGTATTGAGGGCAGCGATACGGCATATCTGAACCTGACTTCGGGTACTACGGGATTCCCCAAGTGTGCCGTCACCACCCACGACAATATTTACTGGAATACCAGATCGGCGGTGGAAAAACTGGTGTTGATACCTGAAGACCGCCACCTTTGCATGTTTCCGCCGGCCACCCACCCCCATGAATTATTTGCCCGGGCCCTTTACCTTGGGGGAACCATGGTACTCACGGACCAGATTTCGCCCAAGTCACTGACCCGGGTTATTGAAGCCAACGGCGTCACCGCCATGATGGCCATCTCCCCTATCTACGGCAATTTTGTTAAGTGCCATAAAAATTCCGACTTCCGGTTTACCCGTCTTAAGCTGGCCGAAAGCGGCGGCATGCATGTAGATCCCATCACCGCCCGGGAGTTCAAGGCACGGTTCGGCTTTCCCATTGTGCCGGTCTGGGGAAGTACGGAAACCGTCGGCATTGCCCTGGGCATGCCCATGGAAGGGGCGTGGCCCCAGGGATCCTGCGGCACAGTCAATCCCTATTACGATGCCAAAATAGTGGACAAAATGGACAATGAGGTGAAACCGGGTGAGATCGGGGAAATGAAAGTCAAGGGCCCCGGCGTCTGTTCCGCCTATTTTCACAATAAGCCTGAAACCTGTGCAAATTACCGGGACGGATGGTATTATACGGGAGACATGTTTTCCCGGGACGAAAAAGGATACTTCTATTTTTCAGGCCGGCGCCAGGGGATGATGAAGGTGGCCGGTATGAAGGTTTTTCCCATTGAAATCGAGGACCTTTTAATCCAGCATCCTGAAATAATGGAGGTTGCCGTGACCAAGACGCGTGATGCCGTGCACGGAGAGATTCCCAAGGCCATCATTGTTCTGGAACCGGGAAGCGATCTGACCAAACAGGATGTGTGGGCCTGGTGCGCCCAAAAGATCGCTGCATATAAGATCCCCAAGTTGATTGAGTTCAGAGAGGGGCTGCCCAGAAACCCTGTCGGGAAAATATTAGTTAATCAATTGTAGGCCCTAACGCAAATATTTTTTTATTAAGGATATCAGGTGAATAATGGAATCCATTCAACTTAGACTGTATGCTGACCGGGACCCCATGCCCGGGATCGACAATCCTGGTCCCCATCAAATTTTTCGCAACCCCCATCTCAAGGTGACTTCGGAAAAGCTTACGCCGCCCCGGGAAGACGAAATTCAGGTGCAGATGATCTATGCCGGCCTGTGTGGTACGGATGTGCATCTGGCGGCAAAAGATGAGACCACGGGCTATGTTAAAAGCTCTGCCCCCATGTGGATACCTGAAGGCCGGGGTCGCCGGATCGGTCATGAAGGTGTGGGCAAGGTGGTTGCCAAAGGACGCAGGGTCAAGCATCTGGCGGTGGGTGCCTATGTGACGTTTGAGTCCATTGTGGTCTGCCATTATTGTGATGTCTGTCGCAAGGGCAATTTCAACCAGTGCCGGAACGCAAAGCTCTTCGGCCTGGAAGAGGACGGGCTCTTCGGTAATATCGTTAATGTTCCTGCCATGCTGGCCCATGATATTACCCCCCTGGTGGAAACCGACGGGGATCTGAGGGGCTTGGCCTGTGTGGAGCCTGCGGGGGTGGCCTATGTGGCCTGCCAGAATACCCGAATCAGGGGGGGGGACAATATGATCATTTTTGGCGCCGGCCCCATCGGGATCTTTACGGCCATGCTGGGCAAGATGATATTCGGGGCCTCCGCTGTCCACCTGGTTGAGCCGATCAAATTCCGGCGGGAGTTTGCCAGACAATGGGCCGATCATGTTTATGATGTGGATGAATTTAACGCCAACCCGCCTGGAGACATTGATGTGGTGATTGAGGCATCGGGGGCCATGTCCAATGTAAATACCGTGTTTAGAAACATTAATCCCAACGGCCGGGTGGCGCTTCTGGCAAGAAGCGGTGCGCCGCTTAAAATCGATGCCATGGATCATATGATCACCAATGCCATTTATATCATCGGGTCCAGGGGACATCTGTGTGGCGCCTTTTCCGATCTCATGACCCTGTACCGCCAGAAACGCATTCCCCTGAACCGGGTTGTCACCCATGTGGCCCAAGATATTCATGAGCTGTGCCGGCTGCTCCAGGATCAGGATCAGATTTTTAATGAAAACTGCAAGGTCCTTGTGCGGCTCAATAAAGAAGGTACACAGATTCCCTGATGATGGACGGCACAAGACAATACAAAAGTACCTGCCGCTCCTGCCACGGCGGATGCGGGGCTGTTCTCACTGTAAAAGACAATACCCTGGTCAAGGTGGCGCCGGACAAAGCATCTCCTTTCAGTCAGGGGTATATGTGCATCAAGGGATTGCGCATAAAGGAGATGATGTATCATCCCGACCGTCTTCTTTTTCCTTTAAAGCGGAACGCCTCCTCAAAAACCGGACAGTGGCAAAAATTGTCCTGGGACCAGGCCTTGGGCGAGATTGCCGAAAAGATCGAGTCTATCCGGGATGCCCGCGGGCCTGAGGCCATTGCCATCGGACAGGGAACCGGGCGTCACCATTTTATGGATGTGATCCGGTTTGCCAATATGCTGGGAACCCCAAACTGGTATGAACCCGGCCTTGCCAATTGCTTTGTTCCCAGGATTACGGCCTGCCATCTGACCTACGGCGGATTTGTATCTGCCGATTATTACGGAAAGATTCTTCCCAAGACGATTGTATTCTGGGGCCACAATCCCCTGGTTACGTCTCCGGATGGGGAGCTGGCCTCTCTGGTCTTTAAGGCACTCAACGCCGGGGCCACAGGGATATCCATTGACCCCAGGCGTTCGGAAACCGGAAAAAAATGCAACCTGTGGCTGCCCATCCGGCCCGGTACGGACGCGGCCCTGGCCCTTGCCATGATCCATTTCATCATTTATGAGGATCTGTATGACAAGGATTTTGTGGAAAACCACACCGTGGGGTTCAACCGGCTCAAAACCCATGTCAGGGAATACACGCCGGGGTGGGCCCAAGACGTCACGGGGATTGACCGGGAATTGATATGTGAGGCGGCACGGATTTATGCCCTTGAAAAACCCTCGGTCCTGGAATGGGGCGTTGCCATTGAACAGACCCCCAATACGCTTCAGACGGTGAGGGCCATTGCACTGCTGCGAGGGATTACAGGGAATCTGGATGCCCCGGGCAGTGATATTTTCGGCGCTTCGCTGCTCAAGCCCTATCCGGTTCAAAGGGGCCTTGCAAAGGGAATGATCAAGAAACGGCTGGGGGCATCCGAATTCAAGCTGCTTGGCGGATTGCGGGCCTTTTTGCCCTCGGCACATATCCCGGCGGTTATGCGTGCCATGATTGAGGGGGAGCCTTATAAAATTCATGCCTTGCTTAATTTCGGGTCCAATCCCCTGGTTACGGTGGCCAATGCCAGGCGGGTTCATCGGGCCATTTCCGGTCTTGATCTTGTTGTGGTGTCGGATATGTTCATGACACCCACGGCCGCCATGGCCGATTATGTGCTGCCGGCCGCGTTCTGGCCCGAGGTGGATCAAATCGTTGAAATCCCCTATGTGGCGGTCAACGGCGTGGCGGCTCAGCAGAAGGTGGTCACCGTGGGGCAGTGCCGGCAGGATGAAGATATTCTCATTGACCTGGAACGGCGGCTGAATCTGCCCGGTGCCGACCAAAACCTGGAAGATATTATCAACCATCGCCTGGAAGGCCTGGGCATCACATTTGCGCAGCTTAAGCAAAAGGCCTATGTTTTTCCGGAACCCAGATATTATAAATATAAAACGGATAAAAGGGGCTTCAGGACGATTTCCGGAAAGGTGGAGCTTTACTCAAAACCGCTGGAACGGCTGGGCTATGATCCCCTGCCGGTGTATCATGAACCCCCTGAAAGCCCGGTTTCTTCAAAGAAATTGATTCGTAATTTTCCTTATGTGCTGACCACAGGTGCCCGGAATAAGGAGTTTTTTCACAGTGACAATCGGCAGATACAATCGCTTCGCAGGAGACGGCCGCATCCCGTTGCCCTGATTAACACAAAAGATGCAGGGAACAATGGTATTTCTCAAAATGATATGGTATGGGTATCCTCTCCCAGGGGGAAGATCAAAATGAAGGCCTGTGTTACCGATGATATTGTCCCGGGTGTGGTGAACATTGATCATGGATGGTGGTTTCCGGAAAAAAAGGATAGTGATTTCGGTATCTGGGATGCCAACGCCAATCTGCTGACATCGGATGCGCCGCCCTACGATCCGGCCTTTGGCACATACCAGTTAAGGGCATTGTTATGTTCGATTCAGAAAGCAGTTGATTGTGACAGGAGTGATAATTGATGAAGATATGGGTCCTCAACCCCCCTTACTTTAGGAATTTTTCAAGACCCCAGAGAAGTCCGGCCGTCACTAAAAGCGGGACCATATATTTTCCCATCTGGCTTGCCTCATGCACGGGGGTTCTGGAAAAAAACGGTTTTGACGTCACTCTGACCGATGCCCCTGCAAAGGGGATGGATATCGAAACGGTTTGCACCATGGCCCGGAATTTTTCCCCAGGCCTTGTGGTGGTGGATACCAGCACCCCGAGTATTGATAATGATCTTGAGGTCTGTACAAAACTCAGAAAGATGCTTCCCGGGACCTTTATCGTCCTGGTCGGTACTCATGTCAGTGCCTTGGCAGATGAAACATTGTCCCGCTGTGATGCTGTTGATGCAGTGGCAAGACGGGAATATGAATTTACCATCCTGGAACTGGCGAAGGCCCTGGAAGAAAAAGGTAGGGGCAGGGAAGAGGTATTTGACCTGTCGGGTATCCAGGGGCTTTCCCACAGATCCCGAGGGAATACAGGCAAGGCAGGTATCGTTCATAATCCGGACCGGCCTTTCATCGAGAATCTGGATGACCTGCCCTGGGTCAGTCCGGTATACAAAAAGCACCTTTGCATCTCCGATTATTTCAATCCCAATGCCAGATTCCCAATGGTCACTTTGATGACCAGCAGGGGGTGTCCGTTCAGGTGCCGGTTCTGTGTATACCCCCAGACCCTGACCGGTCGAAAGTTCCGATTCAGAAGCGTTGAAAACGTGGTCGAGGAACTTAAGTATGTGAAACAGGCATTTCCCGATCTGAAATCGGTCTTTTTTGAAGACGATACCCTGTCTGCCAGCAAAAAGCGGTGCAAGGCTTTGGCCCGGGCTATGATTAAGGCAAAAATAAACCTTCCATGGACCACCAATTCCCGGGTTGATCCGGATTACGAGACCCTGCTCATGATGAAGAAGGCCGGGTGTAAATCCCTTTGCGTGGGATTTGAAAGCGGCGAACAGAAAACCTTGAACACCATGTCCAAGGGCATTACAAAAGAAAAGATGTTCAGGTTTATGGCCGATGCGAAAAGAGCCGGCATCCTGATCCACGGCTGCTTTATGGTGGGATTCCCCGGGGAAACCCGTGCTCAGATCAATAAAACCGTACAACTGGCCAAGGATCTCAAACCGGATACGGTTCAATTTTATCCGGTCATGGTCTATCCGGGCACCGAGGCCTATGAGGATTACAGGGCAAAGGGCTGGTTGACTGCAAAAAATTACGAAAACTGGCTGACCCCCGAAGGGCTCCACAACTGTGTGATCCGGAACGAAACCCTAAATTCGGACCAGCTGGTGGAAATCTGTAACGATGCAAGGCGGCAGTTTTACCTGAGGCCGTCCTATATTGCCTATAAACTGGGGCAACTTATGATACGGCCAACGGAGATTGTCAGGACCCTCAAGGCCTTTAGAACTTTTTTCAGGCATTTATTGATACGATGATAAAATTTCCATGCCCCTAAACAGGAGATGATATTTATGAGCCCATTGAACACCAAACGCATTCTGATCACCGGCGGCGCAGGATTTCTCGGCTCCCATTTGTGTGAAAAAATCCTGGCCCAAGGCCACGAGGTGATTTGTGTGGACAATTGTTTTACCGGAACCAAATCTAATATATATCACCTGATAGACAATCCTAAATTTGAATTTCTGCGGCACGACGTTACGTTTCCCCTCTACTTGGAGGTGGACGAGATATATAATCTGGCCTGCCCGGCCTCGCCCATTCATTATCAGCTTGATCCGGTTCAGACCACCAAAACCAGTGTTCACGGCGCTATCAATATGCTGGGGCTGGCCAAAAGAACAAAAGCAAAGATTCTCCAGGCTTCCACCTCAGAGGTTTACGGAACGCCTGAAATCCACCCCCAGCCGGAATCCTACTGGGGAAATGTCAATCCCATTGGTCCCAGGTCCTGTTACGACGAGGGGAAACGGTGCGCTGAGACCCTGTTCTTCGATTACCACCGACAGCACGGCCTTGAAATCAAGGTGGCACGGATTTTCAATACTTACGGTCCGCGAATGCATCCCAATGACGGGCGTGTGGTGTCCAATTTTATTCTCCAGTGCCTGAGAGGAGAAGATATCACTATTTACGGTACAGGAGAGCAGACACGGTCCTTCTGTTATGTGGACGACCTGGTTGACGGCTTTATCAAATTGATGGAATCTCCAAAGGAACTCACAGGCCCGGTCAACCTGGGCAATCCGGAAGAATATTCCATCATGGAGCTGACTCAACTGATTCTCGAATTGACCGGATCTGCATCAAAACATGTGTTCAAGCCCCTGCCCCAGGATGATCCCACCCAACGAAAACCGGATATTGCCCTGGCAAAGAAAGCGCTGGGATGGGAGCCCTCTGTTTCTGTAAACGAAGGACTTGCCAGGACAATCCTCTATTTTAAAAAATTCCTGGAGCAGTAAATGATGCTCTTTTTTAAGCGATCTAATTTTTTTTATCGATTCAGTGGCCTGACAGAGTTGATAAAACTGATCTCCTTTGTGCTGCTTATTTCCTTTGTCTGTGTTTCCTGTTCCACCAAGATTGATGAATCCGAGCCAAAGGTAAAATCGTTAAAAATAGAAGAGCCTCTACCGGTTCCTGATGCACATTCTGACTTCAGCCTGGGGCCTGGTGATGAAATTATAATAAGCGTGTGGAGAAATTCGGAACTTGACCGCACTGTCATCATTGATCCTTCAGGACGGATGAGCATGCCCCTGGCAGGGGAATTTCAAGTTAGCGGTTTAACGGTATCCCAGTTGAATAAAAAAATAACACAAAGACTGGCCAAGTATATCACCAACCCTTATGTGGACATAAACATCCGATCCATTTCCAGCCGGAAAATTCACATTATGGGTGAGGTAAAAACACCCGGTACCTATGCTTATTCAGCACGGATTCCCATTTGGGAAGCCATCTCAAAGGCAGGGGGATTCACTGATGATGCCAATAACAAACGATTTCTTCTGATCCGGGTAAAAAACGAGGAGGAAGCGCTTATCTCAGTTCTGGGGATGGATTTTGAACAAATGTTTGAAAAGGGGGTTTTACAGGCAGGTTACTATCTGCAGAATGGTGATATCCTCTATGTGCCGGAACTTAAGATCGCAAGTTTTGAAAAGTTTATGAACAGATTAAACAATATCATTGCACCGATTTATGTGATCCAGAGAATGATCACGCTTTATCCTTCTATAGTCGAAGCGCTGGAAGGGGCGGACAATAGAAATATTATTGTTCCCTAAAATATGTTGTATATTCATCGGGTTAAAAATTGTTTCCGCCTTGAATTTGAACAAATTCCCTAAAAACTTGATAGTCGAGTTTCAGGGGGAAAAAGATCTGTTCATTGGGCAGGCTCACCTATCAGAACAATATATGAATCCTTACCGGATTCTTTCCCGGACTCATCCTCACATTTATTTGATATGTTTATCATGGCATACCCTAATCCTAT
Source organism: Desulfobacteraceae bacterium (assembly GCA_046482845.1). GTDB lineage: Bacteria > Desulfobacterota > Desulfobacteria > Desulfobacterales > Desulfobacteraceae > DATFJZ01. The sequence goes on from JAWOEJ010000388.1 coordinate 9,692, forward strand.
ATAGAACCACATGCTGGTATAGGTGTAATACAAAGTAACAAGCCAAGAGATTACCATGACAAGATACCCGGCCAGATATGTCAGCATCAGCTTTCGGAAATAGTCATTCATACAATTTTTCAGATGGCAGTAATACTGCAAAAAGGAAAATCCAAGAATGAAAATATAAATGGAAAACCCCAAAAGCCCTAGGTCAAATAAAACAGCATGATGAGATCCATCTGGAACGACATTGTCAATTACTGACTTGAAACCACCTACGCCGTAGCCTATTCCGACCGTATCCACGAGTTTATCAAGTCCTTCCCCCCACCACTCAAGCCGCGTTCCCATTGAGGTGTCAGACTTTCCAGAATCCATCTGGTGCTGAGTAAACTTAATACTTTTTTCAAGATCCCTGATTCTTGATAGACTTGAAACTGCGATGAAAAATACCATCAATAGTAAAACGGACAAAAAAAGAAATTTTCTAAGCTTTCTTATATGAATAATGATGAAAAAAGAACCTATTAAAAATGAGGCGATTGAAGATTTTGTAAGCGTAGAGGTCATGCCTGCAGTGATAATGATCAGTCCAGTAGTCCATAACCGATTTCTCTGGGATTTTTTAGATATGAATAGATAGCCAATCGCCGGAAATAAAACCATATTCAATAAAAAACCAGTGGTATGGGCAACAGCCGTCCCTGTTCCTCTTCCACCATCGCTTTGCCAGTCTTTTTTCCCCCAGAAACGACTTACAAGGTCCACATTTGAAGCAATCGGCTGGCTCCAGCCAAATCCGTTATCTATCCAAATACTGATTAAGCTTAAAAGGGCTTGGAAGACTCCGACAATTACAAGCAACGTGATTACCCTTCTCAGCATATTTTTATCTATAATAAGAGATTTGGTAATCAAGTAAAAAAATATTGAAAAGGTTAATTTAAAAAGTTCAAAAAGGCTTTGTTCATAATTAACAGCCCAGATTGCTGACGATGCAGCCCAGATAAAAAACAGTAGCACAAAGATATCAAGGCTGTTGTATACATATTTTATACCATCCTTTGCCATCGCTCTGAAACACCAGGAGAAAGTACAACAGGGAAGAAGAAGATCTATAAATTCTGGACGCAATTTTTCATTTTGATCCAATTCAAAAAAAAATGAAGAGATGAACATAAAAATCAGAGTGAGAAAAAAAGACCATTCAGGACGGATCCAAATGAATATAAAAAATAGGGAAAGGCAGAAAGGCAAAATTAGAGATGGTTGATTTAAAACCAACCAGGAAAAACAAATGACTATAAAAAAGAATAGTGAGAAAATAGATAAAAGACCGATCGGTCTTTTATTTACAATTTCTGTATATTCGACCTCCGGTATCATCACGATAGGCTCTATGTCAAGAACAGAGGTAAAAACGACCGATGCCGATTTGTGATAAAACAGGTTCGGTCAAAAAGATTCTTTTTTGTCTTAAGTTGCCCCATTGATTTTTTTATTTCTCTTTTCTTGACTTTCATGAGGCCGATGTTAAAAAGTACTGAATCGCAGTGATCAAGAATATTTACAGTTGCAGCATCGGCTTCAAGGGCAGGAAGGTCTACTATAATCCATTCATATTTGTCACTTTCAGAGAGAAAAGATTGGATTGTTGAGATAAAATTAACCTTCATATAAAAAGAACTGTTTTGCTGACCGGAAAAAAAAATTGCCGATAAATCCGAGTCAATCTGTACAATGCTGTCAGAAAAACTGCTTTGCTTTTGAAACAGATCGCTCATCCCGTATTCAGGTGATTGCTTTAATAATTTTCCTAGACATGGGGTAATCCCATTTGCTTCTATCAATAACACTTTTTCCCCAAGCTCGGCCAGGGACTTGGCCACAATATAGGCCGTTTGAGTTACCCCTTCTCCAAATTTGGTACTAGCCACCCCGACAAAATGGACGGGTTCCTCTTTTTTCTCTTTTTTGAGCCAAGACAAAATGTACCTGACGGATCGGTTACAGGCGTTTGAAGTTAACGGAAAAAAGAATCGAATGTATCCTGCTATTCCCTTTTGTTTGATATTTGAAATATCTGTAAGGATCATTTTGTCCAATATAGCTTCGGCGGCTTCAATATCTTTTATGTTAGGATCAATATAATCAACAAATAGGGCAAAAACAAACGCCCCCCAAAATGCCAGAAACACACTGAAGGACAAAACGAATTTATAGTTCGGGAAAAAAATCACACTACTGTCTTCTTTCGTATCCGCCAAGTGAATAATTTTAAGATTGTTAAAATCCATTTTTTCAACAACTAAAAGCGCATTCAACAGATTTTGATTTTGCTTTATGATATTCTTATTTAAAAGGGCTTGATCTAAGAGTAGCTGGTAGCTAGTGTCTGACTCTTTTAACTTTATTGCCTTTCGTTCTGCATCCTTAATAACTTTTTGTATTATCTGAATATCTAATTTCGCTATAATTTTATTTATAATGTTTTCATTATATTTATTCATCAAACTTGTATTATAATCATTTCTCTCCCATGTCTCACTGGAAAATATTTTTTCAGTTTCATTCTTGATCGTCTCTTTAACCTCATCTATGACTTTTATATGAGATATGACATCAGCATGGTTGGAAGTTAGTTCCACTTTTTTTTCCGCGAGGCTCCATTTCAACTCAACAAGTTTTTTTTGGGCATTCTCAAGTACAGGATTCTTTGCCATCGTCTGTCGGATAGTATGAAATTCCGGTATATCTTTCAATTGCTGCTTTAAAGCCTTTTGTTCACTCTCTACTTTGTTTAGAAAACGTCTGTGCTTCAATTCCAGATTTCTATTCTGGGATATTTCCTGATACAGACTATCAAGCTGCGTCTCTAAATCGACATAATCATGCTGTTGAGAAAAAAGATGCATTTTATTCTGTACGGATCTGAGCTTTTCATGAATTTCCTGATTATACTCGGAAAGAATCGATTTAATCTTTAAACAAGTCGATTTATTGAGCTCCCCCATAAATCGTGCAGCCGTTTTAACAAATTGCCTTGAAATGCGTGCAGCTTCCTTGGTTGACGAGGCATACCCACTAATTTCAAAAACTTCATTACCGGATTCCTTGTCTATTGACATGGCCTTTGTCTGAGAAGAAAATAAAAATTTTAAAAAGGGGAGTGAGGTGAGGAAGTCTTCAGTGTCATAGGCATAATCCAGATCAGATATCACATTTTGAATGATCGTTTCATTCTTCAAAAAGGTACTCAGGTTGTCCTGGGTATCATCCACATCAAAAAAGGAGATTTCGCCTAAGGCCTTCGGTAATTTCTCTAAAAATACGGTTTGTAAATCTACTTTGTTAAAAATAATGATGGAAGACTTTTTATAAACCGGCTTTTTCCAGGCTGACAAAAGCAATGGAATCATTAATATCAATAGAAACAAAGGAACAAAAATATATTTTCTGCGGAGAAGTATCTTAAAAAAAATAGTAAATTCCATCGCCTGTTATATTATCACTTTTTTTTCAAGAGGTTAGAGTGGATAGCCATATTATGTATTGCCATTAATTGCTCTTTTCGAAGAAAACCGGAAATCCAGGACAATATCAAGCTCAACAGACAAAAAGATAGAACATGTAACACCACATCCTGGTTGGTTTGAACAAACAGGTATCCGTTTTTATAAAGATAATACAGACCGCATGTCATTAATGCGCCCCCGGTTATTAATAATACATATCTGACCTGCTTAAACGGATTCAATCCAAGATATTTATTGATCATGATAAGAGACAATATTGCACTTAGAAAAAAACTGAAACATGATGCCAGGGCCGCACCTGTTTTGAAATAAAGGGGAACCAGAAGAAAATTTCCCAAGACGTTAACAATGGTAGCGGCAAAGAAACAATATAATTGAATTTTATTTTTTCCAATGGCCAGCAACATACTGTTGTTGACTCCGAATAAAATATTGACCACCCATCCCGTCCCGAGAATGGTTAGGAAAGATGAAGGTGAATTGAAATCACCCCCGAAAAACACTTGCATAATTTTTTCCGGAAAAAAAGAAAAGATCCAGAAAGCTGGAAGCAAAACCAACAAGATGATGCCGTGAACCCTATGATATAAATGATGGAGCTGTTGTCGTTTTTCCTGACGGTACAATCGGGCTATTATCGGCAAACTGACAAAATTGATTGAGATGCCAATGAGAGAACTCAATCGTGCCGCTCGTACACCTATATTGTAAACCCCCACATCTGCTGCCGATGCAAACACCCCGAGCACCATGCTATCTGTGACCATCATCATCTGTCTTCCTATGGTAGTTCCCAAGACAGGCATTGAATACCAGAAAAGCGATGAAGTTACCAGGGTTATATTTTTATCTGAAAATAAATCAGCAAGAGAACTTCTTGTGTAAATAAAGAGTATCGAGAATACTGTAAAAAAAGCAATTGTATTTGAAGAAACGATTGCATAAAAAGACCAATGTGCCCAAACGACAATAGTAATTAAAAATAACCGTACAAGAGGAAAGAAAATTATATTGATGACCCTGCCTTTAAAATTTTCAAAACTCTGCAAGTATGACGTGAACAACAGACTAAAAGAAATTAACGGGATAGCCGGAGCCATAATTCTGATGGGTGTCGAAAGGGCCGGTTTTTCCATGATATTTCCGATAAGATCTGCAAAGAAAAAAAGAAAAATCATAGAAAAAAGAGAAAGTGAGAGCGTTATGCGGCCTGAAGAACGAATCGCCCCACGAACTAGGTCGTGCCGGCCGTTCTTGTTTTCTCGAGCAATATATCCGGGAAGTGAGTTTTCCAGGCCAATACAGGATAAAGAGGCAAAAAGGTTGACCAGGATCAAGGAAAGCGAAAAATAACCGAATTGATCTTGCGGGATATATCTGGCAACAATGCCCAGAGTAAGGATGTTGAGAAAAATCTTTAAAGTATCACCTAAAAGGATGAGACTTGTCCCTTTTGCTACCTTTGATATGACATCAGTTTTTTTAGACTGCATTCAGTATTCCTGATTTTTGGCATTTCTATCGCTAAACCTCACTGATGATACCCAGATAGCTTAAATGCCTTTTTCGAAGTGCTAAGGGCCATGGAAATTTTAAAATTTCCATGGCCCTTAGATGTTGGATCAGGGGATGATCCTATCCTGTTTCCGGTAGAATGACATATATGGTGCTTCGATTGCTGAAATTAAATTTATATGCATGGGAAGATATTCTCTCTACACTTTTAAAATTTTTCAAGGCTGTTGCCATCAGTTTATATGTAAAATACGCAGGCCTGAGTTTCCAGGTTTCAGTTTCAAACAAACCGGTAGCGTCCCAAATGGTTGATGGCCTGTTTTCCGCTTTGCTGTTATCAAGAAAATCTCCCCAGAACACCTTTTTCGCCCCGGCGGCAAACGCGTCTGTAAATGTTTTTGCAACATAGATACACTGCGCATCCGGATTTCCACCTCCATTGAAAAGATTCTTCTGATGGGGGCGATGGGGGCGATGGGGGCGATTAGGAACACCTGTTTGAGTAACCCAAAGCGGTTTTGGCCTTTTGTACCGATTTAACACTTTATTATATCTTTCAAGTTTTTCTGTAACCGTTTTGGTGAAAGCATCCACACCGGCTATATGAAAGGTTTCTACACCTCCTTTCTTGAGCATTTGTTCATAATAGAAGTCTTCGGTATATCCACCATGTTTACCAACGGGTCCCATGCCGGCAAAAATAACTTTTGCTCCATCGTCCGCGGCATGGATTACTTCAGACGTTTTTTTTAAAATTTCACGGGAATCGTCTGGTTCAAGCCCAGCTTCATTTCCCATTCTATTTCTTCTTCCGGGTTCCGGTTCTTTCAATACTTCCCAATAATGCACCCTATGACGGCGCCCCCATTCTCTCCCATCTGCTTTTGAAACAACTGGATATTGTGCGTCGCCTTTTTTATAGCAATCTGGATAAGACAATACGCATCCGAAATCATCATCACCATCATATCTTTCAACCACCGTTTTCACATAATTCAGATATGCAGCCATGTCCTCGGGTTTTCCACTCTCTCGAGGATTAATATGTAAGGATAATCTGTAAATAAGATCAATATTGTATTTATGGGAAAGACCCGTCAAAAAATCAGAGGCCCGGAAATTATATTGACCCTTTTTTCTTTCGATGATGGGTCTTCGGACACCATAAGACATGAAATCCCTTGCAATACCCACCCCGGCCATTGACAGAATGCTGAATAATTTTTCCTGCCTTTTTTCCAAATCGTCCGTTGTGGAGTATGTACGGGAAGAAAGCATCCTGTTGGCCTGTCCGGCCAGTTGGGCCCCAAACATTTTATTGCTCTTAAGTTCAAAAGAAGAGAAAGGAGATTCTTCAATAAGAACCGGTTCAGAGGTCGTAAATTTAATCGTGTTGTCTTTACACCGGATACTTTCTGAATGGAAATTGTCCAGTACATTTTTGGTGTTCAAAGAAAGGGTATCCCCATCGGGTAAAATACTTATTTTTCTTATCCTTTGGGTCTGAACCTTCAGCCTGGCGGTTTCCCTGGTATCAGAAATTTTAAAAAAAAATAAAACAAGAACAACAGATAATGCACATATAGGCCAACCTTTTCTTTGTATAACTTTATACATTTTAACCTCTTCGGTGACGCGGTTTCAACAAAATTGAACGAATTTTATGCCAGCATACTTTAATGGCGAGTACCATGCGATATCGAATTTTCAAAAAATTGAAAAGCAAAGCATCTGCATAAAAAACGGCAGGTGAAATGTAAAATGTTTTTGATAACGAACCAGTATCAGGCGGAAGAAGATCAACATCACTGCGAATACTTTTTTCCCTGATGGCAACCTCATAGGCACGAGTGAAAGGCTCAAGCCTGATCCAAGCGAACATGATATCAATCCTTTTCTGTCTTTTAATTTTCCATTTCAAAGCCAGCATCAGAGTTGTTAACAAACCCACCAGGGTTTCGCCAAACGGGCTTAGAAAAAAACAGTATGCAACTTTTATATTATCAGATTGGGGTAGTTTATGAAAAAGCTCGATATTTTCTTTTATTTCAGTGGTTGTGATCCCCTTTTTCATTCCGTTCAATGCGGATTGAGAATAGCCATCCGGAGAGAACAACATGGTTTTACATCCGGACGATATTGCCAGTTTAACATAATCATGGGTGATCTGTTTGATATGCATGTAAGCATTCCATTGAATATCCAATTTTTGTTCAATGATTTCCTGAAATAACTCAATGGAATGCTGATGGGGTAGATTCAAGACTGAATCGGTAAAAGTGATTTCATGTACACCGTACTCCGATCTCAAATACTCAATCTCTCTAACGATGTGCTGAATGGAACGAAGCCTTAACTGTTTCCCGTTTAAATGGGGATAATTACAATAAATGCATTTAAGCGGACATCCTCTTTTCGTCTGCAATCCAATGGCGAAGGGTTGTGATTTATAAGGGGAAATATCATGAAAATCCCTGTAAGGAAATGGAAGAAGACTAAAATCCAGTGCTGGTCGTTCTCCTGTAAAAAAGGATTGTCCCCCATTTCGGAAATATACCCCTTTTACTTTTTCAGGATGCCCCATATTATCAAGCAATTCAGGGAAACTTTCTTCTCCTTCGAGATAAACACCAAAATCAATTTCCAAATTATTTTCCATTATGGTTTGAGAAAACATTGAAAATCCTGGGCCGCCGACGACTAACGGGATATCGGAGTTCCAGTTCCGGACTGTTTTTATCGTTGTTTGGAAATTTTTATAAAAATAATAGGGCTGAATTCTATACTGATTATCAATATTTCGTAAGGAGACCCCGGCAACATCAGGTTGGAAATAATCAAGTTCTTGAATCAATTCTTTCATCGGTTCCGTTGCAATGTTAGGGTCGAAAATCCTCACCTCATGATTGTGATGACGAATTGCTGTTCCTATATAGGCCAAACCAATAGGATAGATAGCAGAACCGAATTCTCTGTTTAATAATGATTGCACGAGCAATATTTTCATTTTCCATCCTTTATTCCGATCATGTCATGGGCCTTACATATCAGTTCGTGGTGCATCCGTTTTATATTTGTCTTTTGCGAGTTGATAGAGAATGCGAACGTAATGGGACGGATTCTCTATCACATGTTTTTTGAATAGGGTCATATATTGATTAAATGCTTTTTCAACGGCCTGTTCTTGTTCCAAACTTGAATCGATATAAATCGGATTGTGTACCACCAGCCTATGTCGGTCATTGTTTTGGCGAACCGCAAATATGGGAACTATGGGGGCGTCAAATTTTTGAGCAAGAAGTATGGCTGATTTGTCCACAGGTATAATCGTATTCAGCAATTTGATTTCCTCTTGATTTTTTTTCATTAAGCCGTCGAATGAATTCAGTATGATGGCATTTTCTTTAAATGCTTTAAACAGTTTTCTCATAAATTTGCCTACATATAAAAAATGAGCAGGCAAACTGTCTTCACAATATCTTTCTATTTCCATGATTCTGTTTTGATACCGTTTCTTGGATGGATCACAAAATGTTAACGGATCAACTGCGATCTGGTATGTGGGATACCCCTCGTATGCCAAGGCCGCAATTATGATTTTCCACGATCCAAAATGGCTCACCCCGATTACGACACCTTTTCCGGCTGCCAATGCTTTGTCAATGGGAGCTATTGATGAAAAATACGCAATCTTTGCAAGTTTATCTTTATTCATAATAGGGAAGGACCATATCTCAAACAAATCTTTCTGATTATTTTGCACCGCCCTGAGAACTATATCATGAATTCTCTTTTTTGAATGTTCGGGGCCAAGCATCTTTCCGACCTCAGTTTTCATGATTTCAGCGCTTTTCCCATACATCAGAAGGTATCCAGCCAATTCGGCAAGCCGCATCAGGAGTGAATGGGGCAATCGACCCGCAATTGGGTACAAGACATATGCCATTATCAATTTTAAGATCGCCATATCTAAAGACTCATTCAATTGGTATCACTCGATGATCAAGTTTTTGTTAATTTGCCCAACTTCGGCGTTGGAAAAAATTTTTAATCCTCAAAATATGTTGTATATTCATCCGGTTAAAAATTGTTCCCGCCTTGAATTTGAACAAATTCCCTAAAAACTTGATAGTCGAGTATCATAATTTCTATTCTGCCCTTGCTTCATTGCCAGAAAGACAAATCCTCCTGGATAAGCCGAGCAAGCTTATCATTGGAATCATGGAAAATATCACATAACATTTTCCTTGTTTCCAAGGGCATTTCCGGTTTGTGTAGGTCTGTTTTTTTAAACCGCAAGGACTTCATTATCTGAGAATTTCGAATTCTATACCGTAAAGAGACCAATCCAAGGTCCCTCATGGCCCAACCTGAAAGCGTCATGAATTTATTTAAAAAAGAAAATCGAGGGGCCAGAGTCGGATTTATTTTTTTATTAACAAATGAGGGGGTAAACGTGTTGTCCGAACCAATAAATTCATACAGTGTCCTCAAAAATGACTGGGGATCCTTTTGGATATTCTCATAAATACTGATTTGAATATTTTCTTTGGGAAACAGATCAAAATATGGTTTAATCCGGGCATAGTAAAGGCTGTCTTTGATAAATATTTTTTTTTTCAATTTTATTTCAGCTTCAAAACTGTTTGGTTGCAAGAAACCGTCCCGTACCAAATGAAGGTAAGTGGAATATGCTCTTTCAACCGGATTACGGAAAACAGCAATAATTTTTATATTCGGAAAATGACGGGCAATTCGAATCGGCACCTCGTCATCAAACAGGTAGGTTTCGGTGAATTCCCCTTTAATGGAAGAAGCAGGGGCTGAAGCAAAAAAACGCTCATATTCTCTAATTCCCTGGTCATAATACCGGTTAAAAAAATATGTTTTCCCATCTCCTTTTGCCATATAAATTTCAGGATGGGTATGCAGACACTGGGATAGCCAGGTCGTGGCACATCTCGCCGCACCAATACCAATAAAATCCGGTTTATTCAATATGTTACGTTCCTTTGCATTATTAGTTGTTTGTCAATCAAAGAATATAAATAAGGCAAAACGGATTCAACAGTGATCGCCTTCATACAACGCCCTTCATTAAAACACTCTAAATGTGAACAGGGGCTGCATCTTATGTTGGCGTAACATGAATGCACTTTGGGATTCCTCCCGCCTACGGTCTCGGGGGTGCTGGGCCCAAGGAGTTCGACGACTGGCTTGCTAAAGGCATCGGCGATATGTTTTGGACCTGAATCATTTCCCAGAAAAATGTCAGCACATTTAATCAGGCCCATAACCGTTGTTAAATTGGCACCACAAAGCAGCATGATTTTATATGGTACATTTTTTTTAATAAAGTCAAGGTCGGATTTCTCTGAGGGAAGACCAATAAGTATTATATGTATTTTCCCATTATATTTTTCAAAAAGTTTTTTAATCAAAGATACAAAACTATCAAGCGGCCATTGTTTAAAAACCCATGAAGCGCAGGGGTGGATAACCAGATTAATTTTCCCCGGTTCAATAAAATTCTTCTTTTTTAATGCTGTTTTCGTTTGGTGGTCAATCTTTGGAGAAAGCCTCAGTCGAACCCTTAGGTTGTCAAAATCCATATCATTAAAGCCTAAAGGAGCAACGGCAGTGAGCGCCCGCTGGGTAAGGTGGGCAGTTTTGGGGTAAAAGCTTTTATCATTATTGCCGGTCATCACCGCATAGAAATCATTATAGAACGAAGTATCCCGGATTGGATGAACAAGATATCCCGTTATGAAACTTTTCCCGGTTAAAAGAGCAATCATGGAATTCTTCACTCCAGGGCTTGTACAAATGACAAGATCATAGGCCTGTTTTCTCAGTTTAATAATACTGTTGAAAAAAGAACTATATAACGAAGTGTTCATCCCATAAAGAGTATTGATCTTGCTTTCAAATTGAAGAATCGGTATATTTTTCCGTTCAACAATGACATCAATTATGGCATTCGGCATTTTCTTAGCAAGCACCTCAATTAATGGCGTGATTGCAATGACATCTCCCAAAAATGCGGTCTCGACCAAGAGAATGGACCGGACTTTTTTAACCGGAGTAAAAGGAATGGATATTGTCTTTTTTGCATAAAAAAGAAGTTGGATCAATAAAAACACAATTCGTTTCAGCCATACTTTGGCTTGTCTTCTATCGACAAAATTGGAGCGAAAGGGTATCAAAAAAGGTTCCTTCAGGGCAGTTTACCACCGTTATCAGTCCATTCCCGCTGTATCTCGTCCCTAAAATACTTCTTATGTGCTCGTTCCCATATCTTATGATCATTTTTTGAAAACAAATTATTATGGTCGCCGATCAAGCCTTTTCTGATCATTCCCCCGTCTTTGATCATTTTTTTTCCCTTTAAAAGATCGGGCGCCTCAAATTTGATGGAATTTTCTTTCATCCACTCAAAACTGCAGTACTTAAAAATATATGGCCAACGATCCTCCGGCACCTGAATATTTAAGAATTCAGCTATTTTTCTAATATTTTTTTCAGAATTCTTTTTAAGATCATTAAAATGAAGCATCAGCGTGTTTTCATGGTGACGATACGGCCACCAATTATTGATAAAATCCCAATAATATCTTAGTTTAATATATTTTTTTACGTATGCTGATAAGGATTCAGGTTTCTTTTTTTTTAAATTCCATAATTTGATAAATTCATCAGTACGCTTCCGGGAAAAATAGTAATCTGAAATGAGGCTGTCCTTTCCGTTTCGGACTGGGATAATATATTTGACGGTATCTTTAAAGGGAAGTATCGGGGGACTTTCATGTGTTTTAAAAATCCGGAACGAGTACTTTTGTTTGTGAGCCTCTATTCGTCGAATCCTTTCCTCTACAGATTCTCCTGGAAATGCGACTACCTCCATCCATATACATGCAATCAGAATATCTTCAAATGCATCATCCCCCAGCATGCGCAACTGGTGGACAATATTCAACATCCAATTGGTTCCTTGTTTGGGTCCTGCGGCGACAACAATATCAGTGGGCTCCCAGGAAATTTTCCTCAGGATACTTGTATCAACATACGCAGGTTTTCTTTTTCCTTTTAAACTTGATAATGTAAGCATGAATGTTTGAAGTACCATTTAATCCCCATTATCCGATTGATAGTTAAGCTACTCTCAACCGAATAATGAGATTATCATTATAATGTCACTTGATGATCAAGTATCAGTGAGATCCGGTTAGATTCTTGCATCATTTGATTCGTTCTTTGACATTGTTGTCTTCAGTGCTATCGGGATTGTCCTGACCGTTAAAAAATTCATTCTTTTTTTAAGCCTTTTCACCCACCCAGATCTGGATATTTGCCATAAGGATTCGGATGCCACATATCGTATCTTTGTACCATTTAGCCACAATATATAATATATACGCTTTAGACGTAAAAAATGATTACGGCAAATATCCAAACCCAGATAAAAGGTGTTGACATCGCTTGAGTTTTATCTATAATTATTATCAATTAAATTCCAAACCCAACCGCCAATTTTAGCGCCTTCCTATAACATCTTTTGCTTGAAATGTCAAGGGGGCGCATTCCCATTCACTGGATATTTGATATAAGGAACGCTCAAATAAGGGAACCCGGGCGGCCACCTACTGAGCCTCACTCGTGATCGGTCAAAAATCAGTTGCCACACAGGTTGGTAAATCCGAAATGATCAAGAAAGTAAAAAATTTTTAATACTCAAAATATGTTGTATATTCATCCGGTTAAAAATAGTTTCCGCCTTGAATTTGAACAAATCCCCTAAAAACTTGATAGTCGAGTTATAGCCGCCAAAATAGAAATCGGTCTTGACATGGGGTACACTTTACTTATCAATATTTGTTTAACACCTCATGAAATCGGCACAATTAGCTGGCGTGAATGACCGGATAGTTTCATCCAAAACTATATGAAAAGCAAAATAAAGCAAGCGAAACCAAAGTTGGTTTCAAAAAGGGGGATTCTTGGAATTTAAACTGGATATTATAAAATGTACGACCTTTGACGAGATTAAAGATAAGGTTTCAAAACAGCTTGAGCGGTATAGTGATATTTTTCCAAAACAAAAAAATGCCAAAGTGCTACTCAAGCCCAATTTGAATTCCAATATGAATGCCTTAACCGGGAATACAACTGATTTGAGGATATTAAGTGCCGTAATTGTCTATCTCAAAGACAGGGGATACACCAATATTACTATTGGTGAAGGAACGAATTCCGGATTTTATCGAAATAATATCAGCGTTATTTCCCGGCTTGAGGTTGACCGCCTTGCAAAATATTTTGATATTTCAATTATTGACCTGAATGAATCCACTCCCCATCAGATCTGTTTTGACAAGAATATTAAGGCATCTGTTTCAAAAGAGGTAATAGAGGCAGAGCTTTTAATTAATTTGCCAAAATTAAAAACCCATTTTGAAAATGGAATGACAGTCTGCCTGAAGAATTTGATGGGATGCCTCATCGGCCAGGAAAATAAGAAAAAGGCCCACGACAATTTGCCGGAAAATATTTTAAGAATCAATGATATTGTTAAGCCTCATATTCATATTGTCGATGCCGTCATCGGCATGGAAGGGCTTGGGCCGACCAAGGGTGTTCCAGTACGTCTTGACAGGATCATTATCGGAACTGATCCCTATTTGATTGATTTGGCCTGTGCTTCCATGGCCATGTTTGATTATAGAAAGGTCAGGACACTTGAACTTGCCCAAAAAAAGGGGATACTGACAAAAGAATATTTTGATTTCATCGAATCAATTGATTTTTCGAGCTGCCGAAAGAAATTTGCACCGCCTGTTGCGGGGCTACTTGCAACATTTATCCACAACCCTAAAAGGCAGAAATTTTTTCTTAAAATCAGGAACACGGCCTTTTTTTCCTATCTTGCATCTACGGACTGGTTTGGAAAATTGTTATACTTGACAGATCTAAGGCAAGATGTTTTTCTCTCTAAAGAAAAAGTTTTTAATAGATTGGTGATTGATGAAAGTCTTTGTGATGACTGTGGTATCTGCCGTTCGGTTTGCCCTTTGGGAATAAGCCTTCCGGACGATATTGAAAAAATAGAAACCTGTATCCAATGTTTGTATTGCTATTCGGTTTGTCCTCGTAAAGCCATTAAATTTGAAGGGAATCTTGGGTTCTTCAGTGAACAGATAGAACAATACGATAAAATAATTCGTAATATTTATAAATGAAGCATCATCAAAAACTATTGAAATAACGCCCTCAAGAAATTTTTAGATTTTTTTTACCTGTTATGGTATTGGGGATGATAAATAGAGTTTCTTCGGTGTTGTTATTCCCAATGCAGGTGCGTTTAGATGTGATTTAGTAACACTCGATGATCGAGTAACACAAGACAATTAAATCAAATAATAAAGGGACCCGCAACAATGAAAAACGATAATGACTTTAAGAAAATCATTTTGACAGGAATATTTTTGTTTCTCATTTTTCTTTTAGCAAGTGGTTGTGCGACCACGTCCGGAAAATTTTCAAGTCTTGAAAATAGTAAAAGTACCCGTGACGAGGTTCGGGAACTGCTCGGTGAGCCTGATGAGATTCGTTCTCAGGAAAATCAAGATATATGGAAATATACATTTTCAAAATTTTATAAACCAAGACTAAAGCCTGCGAAAAATAAGGTTCTGGTAACTGAAATATATTTTCAGGAAGACGTTATGACCGATTATCAGATAACGGTTGTTGCGAAACCTGCACCTGAGAAAAAACATCAAGCCCCCAGGGCTCCAATGCAGGGGTATTACAATAGGATTAATAACCCCAAAGCCCAAAAGTTTATGGCCGATTTTGATCTCAATAAGGATGGTGTGGTTACAATAAAAGAATATAAAGGCCCCCTCCGTTTGTTTAAACGCATTGATAAAAATCATGATAATTTAATAAATTTAAAGGAGTTAAATCAGTTTAAACCATAATTTCAGGAGAATATAACAAGCGAGAAAAATTATGAATCCAAAACTAATTAATATCTTTATCCTTGTTGTTATCATTGCCGGTTTGATGCTGAGCGGCGTATCCTGTGTCAAGAAACCCGGACCTGGTTGGAATAAGAGGTGTGGTCCCCATTCAGTATGGGTGCCCGGGCATCATGGGCCCCATGGGAAATGGATTCCGGGACATTGTGCACCAAAATAGAAAGGAGGATCTTATGATTCAAAAACGGATTGTGTTCTTGTCTATTTTAGTCGTTATGGCAATGCTTTCTTTAGCCTGGGCCAAGGCGCCCTCATTGGCAACAATGAAAAAAATTAAAAAAGCGTCTGATGACGCCAATTGGCAAAGCGTTGATCTGGCGCATCAGATTGATCAAATTCGAAGAATAACTGTCGAAATTGAAAGAATGGTTAATGATATCGGGCCCCATGGCAATCGTGAAAAAATGAGAATCCTTGACCAGAAAACTTTACTGTTTCAAGAATTGGCTGATAAGTTAGATCATAAAGCAACGGAGTTAAAAAAGACTGCGGGGATATTGAAACAAGAAAGCCTGGCAGCATTTAATGAAATTCATGGGAAAAAGCCGGGTCAAAGGTGTGCTCCGGGAAAAGTATGGATTCCAAGACATAAAAGCCCTGACGGCAAACTTATTCCCGGCCATTGCGCGCCCCAATAATTGAGATGAAATTTTCGATCATCATACCGGCATATAATGCTGAGACCACAATAGAAAACTGCATCCAGGCCCTTCTTTCCC
>JAWOEJ010000129.1:0-5983 GCA_046482845.1 Desulfobacteraceae bacterium
GGCAGCAACGGATTTACAAGGAGTATTGACAAATGGCGCAGATCAACAGTCCCATGGACGTATTTAAGCTCACCGACGGCTCCAACTGCCGGGCGTGCAATGAAAAAACCTGCATGGCTTTTGGCGTGGCCGTGTTCAAGGGAAGAAAAACCCTGGACCAGTGCCCGAAAATCGCCCCTGAAGTGCTGTCCCAATATCAGGACGCCACAGACCGGCCCGACACCATTGACGAATTCATGGAGCAGGCCGTGGAAGAACTGCAGGAAAAAATCCCGGACATTGACCTGGCCGGTGCCGCACAGCGGACCAACGGCGAATTTGACGGGCAGAAACTGACCCTTCGGGTCATGGGAAAGGCGTTTTCCGTGGACACGGCCGGCAGCCTGGCCGCCGACATCCACATCAATGCCTGGGTGGCCATGCCGTTTCTCAATCACGTGCTGCACGGCAAGGGCGTGGCTGTCATCGGCGAGTGGATCACCTTCCGGGAACTGGAAGGCGGCCCGGAGCGGTACAACCATTTTCAGCAGAACTGCGAAAAGCCCTTAAAACACCTGGCAGACACCTATACGGATCTGTTTTCAGACATGCTCGACGTGTTTGCCGGCCGCCGGGTGCAGACCCACATTGATTCGGATATTTCCGTGGTCCTCCACCCCCTGCCCCTTCTGCCGGTGATGTGCTGCTACTGGGAGCCCGAGGAAGGCATGGGATCGAGCCTGCACCTGTTTTTCGACCAGAGCGCGGACCAGCAGATTGATGCGGAGTCCATCTACACCCTGCTGGCCGGCATGGTCAAAATGTTTGAAAAAATCGCCGACCGCAACCGCACCTGAGGCCGGAATTCTGCGGAGGGGAAAACAATATGGCGTTTAAAGCCAGCATGACAGCCCCTCCCGGAACCATGACCCGAAAAGAGACGCTGGCTTGCTTTGACCATAGAAAGACAACGGCGCACAGGCGATACGAAGGGCGCCCCCAAGACCGATAAATTTTTATAGGGATGCTTGCAGTTTCAAGAATTCACTGGGTGATAAGATTTGAATACCCTTGCACAGGTTTTCGGGAAAATGCTTTTTGTTTCCCGTAATAATAAACTCTGCATGAGCGGTTATTGCCAGATCCAAATATATTGCATCATCCGGATCTGGCAGCTTGATCCCGCAGGGCTCAGGCGTAAAAAAAGCCCCCAGCAAATGTAATACCTGCAACGTCATCTCAATGCGCTCAGCCTTGCGTATATACTGAAATTTTGGTCGCTTGAGGGTCTCTAAAAGTTCTTTGCGTGTCGCCTCAGAATAGCAGACCCGATAATCGGAAAAAGCTTTATCAATGGCCTGAAAACAAATATCACTTCCGATAAAGGCAGAAATGAAAACATTACAATCAATGACCAGGTTCTTCATTTATTTTTTTGATTTCCTGGCGGTTCGGGTTTCTTTAACAGCTTTATCAGCGACGTCCATCAGCGCTTCTTCACTTTTACCCGCAAAGGATTTATCCGGTACAGGCTCAGAAAAAGCAGTCCTGAATTTTTTGAGTAAGGCGTTGCGGTCAGTTATTGTCTTGGGGATTAATAGAATCCCATCTTCCCGTATTTCAGCTTCCAAATAGTCACCGATATCAAGATCAGCAGCTTTCCTGATACTTGCCGGAATGGTCACCTGGAATTTGTCTTTTATTTTTACAATCGGCATGTTGTTGCCTCTCCCTGGTTTTAAAATTCACATTATTGATTATCTGTGAACCCTGTTTGTTGGAATATTTGAATTTCCAACTTATTAATTTTAACAATAAGGCATAATTTTTTAAAAAGCAATTTTTAAGACCGGAGATAAGGGACGCTCTTTATATTTTTATATTTACCGGGTTCATTTTTTCATAAGGTCGTAACACCTTTACGGACCTGTTTTCAGAATTGCTCGGGGTGTTTTCCAGCCGCCGGATGCAGCCCCACATTGATTCAGACATCTCCGTGGTGCTCCACCTCCTGCTAGCCGGCATGGTCAAAATGTACGAATAAATCGCCGACCGCAATCGCACCTGAGGCCAGGATACTGAAGTCATGAACCGCAGCGCTGCATTGATCCAAATTTTGTTTGCCCCGTGACCTGGCAAATCGGTGGAAGGCCTGCGTCAACCTGAAATGCCAACGCAGGCATCTGTGAGATTATCGCAACTCTATGGGCAGATTCCAATCCCCCAAATCCTTCAGGGAATTGATGATCAAATTCTGGCTTTCGGCAGGAACGTAACCATGTTTCCAAAGTTTTTCATTTGTGCAGTTGGCCGGAATTAGACAGGAAAATGAACCATACCGCTCTATGATTGTCTTTTCGGCAAGAAGGATCATCTCACGCTTTGTTTTCCAGTCCAGTCCCGGCTTAAAGAAAAATCCATCCACCTGAAAATAATTGTCCCATTCATTCACAGGGATTGTAAAGCCGTA
This sequence comes from Desulfobacteraceae bacterium, assembly GCA_046482845.1. Classification (GTDB taxonomy): domain Bacteria; phylum Desulfobacterota; class Desulfobacteria; order Desulfobacterales; family Desulfobacteraceae; genus DATFJZ01. The sequence continues at coordinate 2,450 of JAWOEJ010000129.1, forward strand.
CATGATGCCGATGGTCTTGCTGTCTTGCTTGAAATTCATTAAAAGGCTTTTTAGACTCCCGGAACAATAGCGGGCCTTATTCCTCAGCAGATCTTGACCCGGTACAGGCGTGCAGATATCCTCTAATGATTCCAGAAAAGCAGCTGCAGACCTATAATCCTGATCCGCCTCGATGCTTTGATTTTTAGGGTTGCCGGCAAACACTGCATTAACCACCCGAATACCCGTTTTTTCCAAAAAATTCAGATTTCCGTACCGGCATGATCGATCCAGGGAAAAACTTTTGGCCATAATTGGAATCTGTCTGCTTTCCTGCGCCGTGACTTTATTGTTTCCGAAAATCCTGGAGGAATCCCCGGGCTTATCGTGCCGCGTATCCAGCCAGTATGTGGTGGCGTCATAGCCTTTTTCAAAAGCCATTCTCATTTGCTCTATCCACAATAACTGCCCCGTGCCCCGGCCTCTTTTCTGCCCTCCGGTTAAATCTTTGACTGCTCCGTTGTCTCTGGCCACTGTCAAACCTGTGTTATGGGCTGTTTGTATTGCTGTGCCTTGATATGAATACTTTTTTGTATAGCTCAGAAAACAACCCGTTAACGTGTGATTTTCTATGGCAACAAGCGAGCAATCCATATCGAGTTCCGGCTCATTATATTCCAGAAACTCAGGGGTAAAAACAAGCCGAGCCTCATTTTGGTAATCTTTTGACCATACAGACTCTATGAAACCTGCCAGGTCTTTACTAGAAATGGAAGAATCCTGCAAAGACTTAATGATTAGATTATTTAAGCTTGGATGCTTTGCAATGAGTTTTTTTCTATATTCGCAAATGTCTTTCCACGTGATTCCCATTTTTACCTCAGAAGGTTTCTGAAAAAATCGGGCTCAAGAACAGTGGAATCAAATATTGCCGGCACTGTTGTTGATCCCATATAATATTTTGGATCTCCTATTTGCTCAAAAGGCATTTCCAGGCTGAGAAGAAAATCATAAAATCCCTGATCCAAGGCACAAATTGTGTAAAAAATTCCTTTGGGATTGTATTCCCGGACTAATTCATCAATCAAGTTGATCGAATAATTGTGCCCCTGATATTCCGGTATTACAGCCATAGTGCCCGTTTCACAGAATTTTTCCTTTCCGATTCCCAGTATTTTGTGGAATGATTTTGGCCACAGGTTAAAATCATTTGTTGTGGGATAATTAAGGGTTGGCAAAGAATCTGTATCAAAAATATTTCTGGTAACGGCCACAATTTTTTCTTTATCCAGACCTATCAAAAACCTGTAATCTGAATATTTGTCATACTCCAATGCTCTTTTCTTTTGATTGGGAGCAATGTACCCCCATTCCACAAAAACATGGTACTCCACTTCCATTGCTTCTCCGGCCCGGGGATGCTCTTTTTCCCAAAATTCGAAGTTGATCATTGCAGTTGACCTTGTTCAATAAAATAGATTCCGGGCGTGGCAGCGCCGTTGAAACCTGCGCTGCCGTTTTTTCCGATATAATCAAGCGTGTATGCGCCGGTGTTCTGGAATATAATCCGGCTGCTTTTTTCCGGGCGGCGGTAGTCGGTACGGAGCCTGGGGAGCTTGATCTCCGGGACAATAATATCGGTGCCCGCACAGGTACAGCCTTCAATCTGGTATTTCATGCGGGGGCCAGTGCTGTCTGTTTTCACCGGGTACTGAAAGCTGTCCCGGATTTCGAGGATCTCCATGAAACCGGAAAAAAGGGAGATATCAACAATGGCCCGGCAGATGTCTTCTTTTTCCTCAACCTGGGTGACCGAACTCCAGGTGGAAGCGCAATCGCCCACGATATATCGGCCCGGCTCAATAATGAGTTCCGGCCGCCGGGAAAAATACTTGTCAATGCATGTTCTTATTTCACGGGCTATGGTCTCCATATCCGCCACCTCGTTTGAGTAGGCAATGGGAATGCCGCCCCCGATGTTAAGCCTTGTGAGCTGGGGAAACTTTTCAAAAAGGATGCTGGATTGGTAGATGGCTTCATTCCAGTTGTCCACATTGGAGCACTGGCTGCCCACATGAAATGTGATGCCGGTTGGCTGAAGCCCGTTTTGCTCCGCGTAGCGGATCAGTTCAGGCGCATCTTTTGAGTGGATGCCGAGCCGGTTGAGCTTGAACCGGCTGCTTTTGTTTTCATTATAAATGCGGACAAAAACGTTTGCCCCGGGTGCATTGCAGGAAAGATTGTCTGCCTGGGCCTTTGAATCAATGCAGAAATCCTTCACACCATTGTTGTACAAATAGCGCACATCTTGTGCCGCAGTGATAGGGGAGCTGTTTATGATCGGGAAAGAGGGGGGGGGGTAGCGTCAACGACTTTCCGGAGCTCCCCGGCGTTGTTGACTTCAAACCCGCAGCCCTGTTCCGCGATGGTGGCCAGCACCTCCGGAAGGCTGTTGGATTTTACGGCATAAAATATTTGATCCGGGCCCAGGGCTTCATTGATGCGCTGAATCTTCTTTTTTATCCTATCAAGATCAAAAAGGAAAAAAGGTGTGGGCTTATCATAAAGCCCTTGTAAGGGGAGGTCTTCTATGAATGGATGGGGTACTTTTGTCATATCCGTCCAACCAAAAAAGGATTAAAAACCTGCTTTTAAGGAAAGATCCATACCAAAATGCCATTTTTGTGTAAAGTAGTTTTCGCCACTGTAACCCATTAACCTATCTATAAATAAGGATAACCGCTGCGAAAAACCCAAATCCGCGAGGAATTCCGGGTTGCACAAGCCATGAATGTGCATTATACAAAGATTTTTATACCGTATCCGCACACGAAAACCACGCGGCAGCAACGGATTTTCAAGGAAGCCCAAGGTCGGGGTTTGGTTTTTGAAGCGACATTGAGCGTTTACGGAAAAATTCATCAAATGCCGAAGCTAAGAAATTTCAAACTGTTTGAAGCCGAGTTTGTAAATTTTAGCGAAGGCATTTGATGAATCCGTAAAGGCTCAGGAGCGAAAAAACTGAATCCCGACCTTGGGCTTCACTCCTTACAACCTTTGATTATAACAGTTTTTGCCAGACAAAAACCCACGAGCTTTTTTGGCGCGGGACGAGCTGTGCATGAATGAGAATATGAAAAATCCGTTGATATTTGATATAAAAATGATATATTTTTTATATGGAATTTGAATTTGATGAAAACAAAAGTCGCGCAAACAAGGAAAAGCACGGGATTGATTTTCACGAGGCCCAGGCTTTGTGGGATGATCCGGATCGAATTGAAATTCCTGCCAAAACCATTGACGAAAACAGATTTTTGCTCATTGGTAAAATTTTTCAAACACACTGGTCTGTTGTGGTGACCTACCGGCAAAGAAAAATAAGAATCATTTCAGCCCGAAAAGCCAGAAAAAAGGAAGTGGCGATTTATGAAAGCTGAAGAACTAGATCAAAAATTTGAAAAAGGTGAAGATATCACCGAATTTCTGGATCTTTCCAAAGCCCGCCGGCCCGGCCGGGAGTCCCGCCGTGTCAATGTTGATTTTCCCGAATGG
>JAWOEJ010000142.1:0-8501 GCA_046482845.1 Desulfobacteraceae bacterium
AAAAAAGAATCATTATCACCAGGAAAATGCCAATGCTCACTGCCATATAAATATAGGGCATGAATTCTCTAAAAACGGATAAGGGCCTGTTGATAACAACACTGTTTTCCGGCAGATCAGACAAATTTATCTTCCATTTTTCAAGCTGTTCATAATCAAACATATAGGGATTGACAATTGAATTGTCGTAATCCACAGGGATAGTGGACGGCGGTTCTCCCGCTATGATCCTCAGGGCTTTTTCTGCTGCCATGCGGCCATGAATTTCGCTGTTGAGAAGTTTACCGCCGACTATGCCATGGCCGAAAAAAAGATCCACAAGCCCATAAACAGGCACAGGTGCTTTTAAGGAAATCATCTCACAGGCCTTTTGGGCGGACATAAAAAAATTGTTTCTGTCCATCAGCCAGACCGTGAGCAGCACAATGGTGTTTTTCTCAAGGGAAGCAAGGGTGCTGAAAAGTTCTTCATGGGACAGAAATTCGCCTGAAAAATATTCAAATTCAATCTGGGTATAACCGGAGGCAGCCTTTTTCACTGCCTTCAACTGCCCTTCTCCCGTGGGTGTATTGTCTGTCACCACGGCAATTCTGCAAACGTGAGGATGTAAATTCAGGACCAGATCAATGGTGGCCTTTATGTCTAAAAATTCCACCACGCCGGTAACATCAGGATTTTTATCAATAAGCGCTTTCCTGTAGTTATTAATGCCGCTGAAGGATACCGGTGCCCGGTTAAAAATCTGTTCATGGTGCCTTAACACAAAATCAAGGGCATTGTCATCAGTGGTGATCACGGCGTCCAGATGAATGTTGCCATATTTCAGGTGGTAGATATTTTTCAGAGACGTCAGATAGGCCTCTGTATATAGCCGCTTGGTATCCATGTATTCCACAAAAAGCTCAAGATTATCAAGCCTTTGGGAAAGCACTTCCAGTGCAGCCGATACCTGGGAGTCTGTCCATTTAAATCCCTGGTGATAGGAATTGATGATCAGAACCTTTTTCACGGAATCTGAAAACGCATATGTTAAATTTAAAAAAATAAAACACACCACACCAAAAGATAATAGATATTTTTGTATGTTTTTCTTTAACAAAAAATAATTGTCCATGGAAATGGCCTTTTGTATTACCCTCTGGTTCTGAAAGAAAAAGAGAAACTGCCAATAAAACAAGAAGCATGCCCCCTCACACGCGAAGATCTGGAAACAGAGGCATTCAGGCGTAACAGTATTTGATTTATACATTTATTGATGAACAAAGTCAATTCAACTTGATATTACTCGGTTATCAAGTTTTTATGTAAGGGCCGAGCACCGCCCCCAGCGGTTGCCTGTCAGGAAGGAAAAGAAAAGCGCCGTTCAAAAAAAGCGGATAATTTTGATGCAGACCAGGTCATGATAAAATAAAGCACGGCCACAGCAAAATAAATCTCAAAGGGCCTGAATGTTCTTGAATATACCATCTGGCCCATGCGGGTTAATTCGTTGATGGCCAGGACAGAGACAAGAGAGGTCTCTTTGAGCTGGGAGGAAAAGGCGTTCATAAGCGGGGGGATGGCAATTCTGGCCGCCTGGGGAAGAACAACCAGATAGTATGTTTGAAATTTTGACAGGCCCAGGGAGCTGGCCGCTTCCTGCTGCCCACGGGTGACAGATAAAATTGAGCTTCGGACAATTTCTGAAATATACGCTCCACCGCAGAGGCCGATGCCTACACAGGCAGCGGTCATATTTTTCATGCTTACCCCGAAAACAGGCAGGGCATAATAAATAAAGAAAAGCTGAATCAGCAGAGGAACACCGCGGAAAACTTCCACGTAAGCATCCAGTATCCGCTTTACAAAACCGGTCCCCGACCGGACCACACCGGTGACAGTTCCAAGGAAAAGGGAAATCACATAGGACACAAGGGTGACAAATATGGTAATTTTAACCCCGGTTAAAAGCTCGGGCATTGCCTCGATGATAATATTAAACTGAAAGCCTTCCATTTAATCCCAGTGTCTCCTTGACGAAAAGGGTTAAAAATACCGGAAACAGCTGTTTTGCTGCTTCCGGGAAAAAATCCAATCCTAATTGTCCAGGGCAAGCCACTGGTCATAAATTTTTTTATAGGTTCCATTTTTTTGAATTTCAGCAAGGGCCTGGTTCACCTTATCGGTTAACGCGTCAGCCCCCCTGGGAAACACCATTACAATTTCACTGGAATGCAGGGGAGCGCCAACCACTTTGAAGGAAGGATCTTTTTTTATCTGGAGAACCGCATAGGCATAACCGCATACCACAGCATCTATTCTTTTGAATTTAAGGTCGAGAAAGGCCTCTGTTGTATAATTATACTTTTTGACATCCTTAAACGCACCGGGACGGTCATCAACCGCCTTTTCACTGCTGGTCGTCATTTGCACGCCAACTATTTTATCTTTAAGATCTTCAAGGGAATTTATCCTGTCTTCGTCCTTTCGAACAATGATCACCTCGTTTAAATCAAAATATTTATCGCTGAAATTGGCATTCTTTTTTCGCGCAGAGGATTTGCTCATGCAGGTGATTAAAAGATCGTAATCCCCTTTGTTCATTCCGGCAATAAGGCCCTGCCATTCACCATCTTTAAAAACGGCCTTTACACCCATTTCCCGGGCCACAGCTTTGCCCAGGTCCACATCAAACCCAATAAATTCATTGGATCTGGTTTTGGATTCAAAGGGGGGATACTGGGCGCAGAAGCCCACCACCATTTCACCTTTTTGATAAATCTTCTGCCATGAATTATCTTCTGTTGAAAACCCTGAATTTGAAAAGACCAGCAGCAATGATATGCCGAATATAATTGAAACCGCTTTTTTCATCTTATTTCTCCTTAATTTTTGATGGATTTTTTTCATCAATGGCCATAAACTTTAAATCAATTTTTCTTTCAAGGAGCAGCTTTTCAAGCTCCTCCATAAACACCCCCCTTTCGTTTACATACCTGACTTTTTCAAAGGGTTTTTCTCCCGGTGCTGTAACGCCCCCGGTCAGACCATAAGGGGTAGAATAAACCCCGCAACTCGGGCTGCCATCCACCCCGACAACGGCTGTTATCTCATACCCTGCCCTGATGAATGCCCAAATCTGGTCAACACAGGGGATCAGAAGGGATCTGCTGTGCGCTCTATAGGACGGGTGGTCATACTGATCCTTGGACATCCCCCACCGGTTCATACCCAGATAGGTTGATTCCGGACAGGGCAGCTGAATAATACCGGTACCCTGTCTGATAAAGTCTTTAACAGCGTCAAACAGAACTCCGGGATAGGTGGCCAGAGGGGTTACCTTTGCATTGGCGTTTAAAATACAATGAGACACAAGAACGACTTTTTTGCTTCTGTTCATTTTTCCCCCACGATTATGAATTTAAATTCCGTAAACTCTCATAAGTTCATAAATTTTTCCAATTGTTAATTCTGATATGAAATTAAAATTAAATTTAAAAAATCTATTCATTATTCTCTTGCATCTCCCGGTAAAAGGCGCTAATCTTTATCAATTCAAAGTATTTTCATGAACCTGTCAAAAAAGGTAATCAAGATAAAATGACACAAATTTTCAATGAACCGGGCAATCATACCCATGAAGTGATCAAAAAAAGAATGGACACCCCTGATCTGGATTTTCAGCAGGCAAAGGACACAGCCAAAGAAATTGCCCTGTCAAAAAGCGCAAGCTGTATGGTGCTTTCCTGGAAAAACGGGAAAACTGGCGAATTTTATCCAAAACGGCAATGCGGCACAGAAAACAAACCGGCCTGGATCTACTATGCTGAGACGCGGGGGGCAGATTTAACCGTTGATATTAATGACGGGGAATATGTTTTTATGATTCTTTTGATGGAATAGGTTCTATTACTCTATCATCAATTCTTTTGAATAGCGCCCGCGGCCCACAACAATTCATGAAAGCCACCAGCTGTCAGTAACCAGCAGGGAAAAAATTGGAGTTGTCTAGTGGAAGCTGATAACTGAGTACTGATGGCTGACGGCTTTCATCTATAAAACTTGAGAATCGAGTGTCAGGTTCTTAAAAATAAGTAAAGTGTCCCGCATTTTAAAAGTGTCCCGCATTTTACCTGCATTTTAAGGCTGATTGACAATATCAATAATTGTCACCTCAGGCGGAGAGAGAAACCGTAAAGGGGGTCCCCAGGTGCCTGACCCCCTGCTGATATATATCCGGGAATTATCCTGCAGTTCCACAAGGCCGGAATGCAGGGGATACTTCAGCTTTGTCACCAGACTGAAGGGGAAAATCTGACCTTTGTGGGTATGTCCGGACAGCTGAAGATCAAAACACCCGAAAGCTTCTCTGCTGACAACCGGCTGATGTTTGAGAAACAGGGTGAATTTCTCCCGGGGCAGGCTTAAGAGCAGTGCTTTTTCAAAAACAGGGCTGTTCCGGTGGACACGTCCCCTGCCTGGATCATCAACGCCTGCTATGTTTACTACGTTTGTCACCCCTTCTCCCTGGAGAACCTGAAACCCGGCACTTCGGGTAAATTCCAGTGACCGCTTGAGACCGGCATAAAACTCGTGATTTCCTGTTACCGCATATTTTCCGTACGTCACTGGAATGTTTTTCAGCATATCCGCCAGCTTATCAGGTTTATCCATATCTCCGTCCACCAGGTCGCCGGTGGATATAAGAATATCAGGCCCTGCTTTTTCAACCTGATCAATGATCCGCTGAAGTCTGTATCTGCCCACAATTAATCCAAGATGAACATCAGATATCTGAACCACCCTGACCTTCTCAATATTATGGGGAAGTTTGTCTGTGGTTATGGTTACCTGCTCCGTACAAATGTGAAGCGCTTCAAAACAGCTGTAAATAACAACAAATAGAGAAAGCGTAATTGAAATCAGGTTAAGGACTCTGAAAACATGATTCCTGTCTGAAAAAGGAGAAAACAGACCTGCTTTACAGGCAGAAAAATAAAACAAACGGCAGATGTCAAAGAAAAACCAGGTGCTGACAAAAATAAAAACAAAACCCATCCAGGTATACCCGACACAGGCCAGCCAGCGGGCAGATGCATACCAGCCGCTATGCTCAAGCATTCTTACCCCGATGGGGGCAGCCACCATACCCCCCATGAATCCGGCAAGCACCAGAGATTTCATGAGTCCGGGGCTGAATCCTTTGATCAGTTTGATAAAGGCGTAAACATGGGCTCCACCATAAACAAGGATATATATGAGAAGAAAAAGGCGCATTAGATTATTGTTCTTTGTTTTTGTCTGTCTAAAATATTCAGGCTCATGATCAGGTTTTTGTATCTGGTTTTGGAAAACGGGTCAGTTGGCGTTATCTGCCAAGCCGTTACAAGCGTAGAAAGACGTAGATAATCCCTTTAACGCATGCCCGACCCCTAACATATGCTTTCTTATAAAGCAGAATCCCCAAAAAAACAATAGGGCTTTTACCCACAGGAAGTTAAGTCAGGCCAGAAAAAAGCAGGAAAATCTCCTGTAAACAAACAGTCCAGCACATGTAAGGATCAACTTACACTGTTGACTTTATGGAATTTGCTGATATTATTGCAGACAGGTACAAGTGTTATCACGCTGTCCTGAAATGATCCTGGAAGCCGTCCCCCTTCATTTTCTCCAGCCGGGACAAAACCGCCGGGGGCTTTTTTGATTTTCAATATTCATGGAATGGGTAATCACCAGGAAATCAGGTTTGACAGCTATATATAACCGGTATGGCCGGCCCATGATCATCGAACCGGCCACAAACAGGAATGAAACGCTCCGATCGGCAATGCTCTGACGAGAGTTTCATATAAAAACCACCATGAGCAGCTTGCTCACAATAAACCATAAAAGCCATCAGCTGTCAGTAACCAGCAGGGAAAAATTTGTAATTGTTTAGCTGATGGCTGACGGCTTTCAATAAAAAAATGGTCAGAGGGAAACATATCCTTTTTTTGTGAAACCCTTTCATATTAACAAAGGAGATAAACATGACTAAATCAGAAAAAACCGGTACAAACGGCGAAAACAGCAGATCCAGGATTATTGTTCTGGAAGACAGCCTCAATCTTGCAGAAGAAATCAGGACAATTCTTGGGAAACAGGGGTACGCCATAGAAAGACACGGCACATTTAACGGTATTATAGATGCTGTTAAAGAACATGAGTTTGCCATTTTTATTGCAGATATTCATGCATCAAATCTGGAAAACCTGAAAATCATCAAACTGGTAAAGGAGATAACCCCTGAAATTGAGATTATCGTTATGACCAGCCATGCAAGCAGTTCCATTGCCAGAGAGGCGCTGCTCCTCGGCGCCACAGATCTTCTGCCAAAACCATTTACCGAAGAACAATTAAAAAAAATAGTAGACCGCGTTTTCAATGTCAGTTTAAAAAAACACGCTGATTTTGCTGAACCATTACCAGATGCTTCCCATGAAAAAAGAGAAATTCTAAAAGCCATGACAAGGATTGCCGAAGACAAGGGATTCCAGGATGCTATCATGGAAAAGGGCATCGCAGCACTGTGGCAGTACGATATTTCCCTTGAAGCAAAGATAGCCATCACATCGGGCAATCTGCAGTGGCTCAATGAAAACATAGGAGAACTGAACCAGAAACAATTGAGTTACCTGCGCAAATCCCAGGATATCATTTATGAGAAACTCTCTCATCAGTTTATGGCATGACCCAGGATCAGTCTGTCCCGTTAAAAAAATATTTGACATTATACCTTTTTGTTCATAAAAAAACAGAGGATCAGGATAAAGAGCCAGCATGCTTTTACTCGATAATCACGTTTTAAATGAAAATCGAGTCATGCCCGCTGCAGATCCAGGACGGGAGTGATATGAGGAGGGTTTCAAATGGGACTTATGAATGATTATGAATCATACGATGCCGTTGAGCTGGCAGACTTCGTCAGAACTGGACAAATCCATCCCTCTGAAATACTTGAGGCTGCTGTTGACCGCATTGAACGACTCAACCCTCATATCAATGCCGTGGTCAGAAAAATGTATGACCAGGCTGAAAAAAGCATTGAAAAAGGACTTCCCAAAGGAACCCTTCAGGGGGTGCCCTTTCTTTTAAAGGATCTTGGAGAAAATTATAAAGGCATTCCCACCTCCCAGGGGAGCCGCCAGTTTGCAGATTATATGCCCGACCATCACACTGAGCTGGTAAAGCGGTATAAATCAGCCGGTCTTGTGATTCTTGGAAAAACAAATACGCCTGAATTCGGTCTTACCATTACAACTGAACCCAAATTATTCGGGCCCTGCAGAAACCCATGGAACCTGGAGTATACCCCGGGCGGGTCCAGCGGGGGCGCGGCCGCAGCCGTGGCAGCAGGTATGGTACCGGCGGCCCATGGATCGGACGGAGGCGGATCTATACGCATCCCGGCTTCCTGCTGCGGTCTGTTTGGATTAAAGCCCACCCGGGGCAGAATCCCCTGTGGACCCGTTCTGGGAGAAAACTGGAACGGCATGAGCACTTCCCATGTGATAACCCGATCTGTCAGGGACAATGCTGCGTTTCTGGATATAGCTTCGGGACCGGCTCCGGGTGATCCCTACTGGGCACCTCCGGCCTCAGGAAGATATATGGATGAAATTGACAAAAGTCCGGGCCGGTTAACCATTGCCTTCACCTCAACCCCGCCTTCGGGAAAACAGGTCTCCCGGGAATGCGCTGACGCTGTTACAAAAGCCGCCCTTTTATGTGAATCTCTGGGACATCACATTGAAGAAGCCCGGCCTGAAATCAACGCCCAAAAATTTGACCGGTCTATCATAACCCTTGTCAATGTAAATGTTCACTGCAGTATCAAGGCCCTGGCACGACACTGCACCCCCCCGTTATACCGAAAAAATTTTGAAACCACCACCTGGATCATCGCAGAAGCAGGAAAAAAAACAAGTGCGGCCCAGTACCTTGAATCGCTTCAATATATGCACCTAACCGGCCGCAAAACTGCAAAATTCTTCAATCACTACGACATCCTGATGAGCCCTGTTTTGTTAAGTCCCCCTGTCAAATTAGGGGTTCTTGACACAGATACAGCAGATACAGGAGACTACATGACAGAGTTTTCCCGATTTTTTGGATTTACAAATCTTTTTAATGCCACAGGTCAGCCCTCCATGTCGGTGCCCTTGTACTGGACAGAGGAACACCTGCCGGTGGGCATCCAGTTTACAGCCGCTTTTGGAAAGGAGGATGTATTGCTGCGGCTGGCCTCACAACTGGAACAGGCCCGGCCATGGAGCAAAAAACGCCCTCCACATATTTAATGTCAATGCCTGCTCTGTTTTTTAAAAGGAGGTGATAGGTGAAATCTAAGGAAAAATAATTTTCAGTCTTGCTGATCCCTTAGGCATCAAGTTAAAATAAGTTGTGCATATTGTGCCGAATTTTTATTTGTTTTCAAGGCGGGACAAGGTGCGCATAACGAGCTATGTAAGCCTTGTCCCAAC
>JAWOEJ010000186.1:0-3801 GCA_046482845.1 Desulfobacteraceae bacterium
CTGCTGCCCGGCGGATTGCCCAAAACGGAACTGCCTGCCGACCTTTGTGGTTCTGGTGGATGAAACCGGCTTTCCCATGGCCCAGAACGAAACAGTCATTGGTGGAGAAACCGCATGATGATATTGGATGGCATTGATAAAAAAGCAGCTGAGCAGATCAAACGTCTTAAAGATCAGTTAAATCAAAAGACTTTTAAACTTGAAGAGAGAAAAAAAGAACTCAATTGTTTATATTCGCTTTCAAAAATAGCTGAAAAAGGAAATCTTGACATTGATTTGTTGATGCAGCGGGTTGTGGAAATCCTTCCCTCAAGCCTGCAGCATCCTGAAGTTACTGCAGCAACGGCAAGGGTTTTCCATGAGCAATATCAAAGTCGTCCCCATACCCCCACAAAATCACATATATCTGCCCCGATCAAATTGTCGGGAAACACCATAGGCACTTTAACCGCTTATCTGATCGGCAGACCGGACAATAACACATCAAAACAGTTTCTGCCGGAAGAACAGGATCTGATCAACGGGATCTGTGAACGGGTGGGAAAAATCATTGAGCGCATACGGGCCAATGAACAGCTAAAGGAATTGGAAGCCAGATACCAGAGGCTGGTGTGTACCCTGAGGGATGTGACAGAAAAAAAAGCAGAAGAGCATCGGATACATCAGGAAAAAACCCTGCTGGAACGGGAAAATATCCGGCTTCGATCCACCATGAACGACCGGTACCGGTTTCAGAATATCATCGGCATCAGCCCGGCAATGCAAAAAGTATACGATCAAATACTGACGGCGGCCAGGTCGGATGCCAATGTGGCCGTTTACGGTGAATCCGGCACGGGAAAGGAATTGGTTGCCAAAGCCATTCATGATTTGAGCAGCCGGGATGCCGATACATTTGTGACGATCAACTGCGGTGCCATTCCTGAGCCATTGCTGGAGAGCGAATTTTTCGGCTACAAAAAGGGGGCGTTTACCGGAGCGACCATTGATAAGCACGGGTATCTGGATCTGGCAGATACCGGCACCTTGTTTCTGGATGAAATCGGGGATCTCCCGTTGACCATGCAGGTCAAGCTGCTGCGTGCCATTGACGGCGGGGGATATTTTCCCATCGGCAGTCACGCAAAGCATACAGCAGATTTCCGGATTATTGCAGCCACCAATAAAAACCTGAAGCAATTGATGGTCGACGGATTGATGCGGGAAGATTTCTATTACCGTATCCAGGTCATTCCCATCTCACTGCCCCCGCTGAAAGACCGAAAAGAGGATATCCCGCTTCTGGTTGAACACTTTACCGGCCTGTACGCTGAAAACAGCCCGTTTACACACATACCCAATGACATTATCGCACAAATTTTCAATCATGACTGGCCCGGTAACATCCGTGAGCTTCAAAATGCATTGCTGCGATTCTTTTCCACAGGTGAATTTGAGATCCTGCAGGCACAGCCGCAGACCCCCCGGCATGGCGACAATAACGGTCCGGTTTCTGGTGATAAAGGCTCCTACCGCCATCTGTCACACACCATTGAAAAAACAGAAAAAGAACAGATTGTCACTGCCCTGCAATCGACCCATTGGCACCGCAACCATGCCGCCGGGCAGCTGGGCATCTCGCGAAGTACCCTGTATCGCCGGATGAAGAAATACGGGTTAGATTTGAAACAAAATGTCCGGTCTTGACACAATCGTACTATTGCCCATAAATTCAAAGAATTACACTTAACCCCCACCCATAACGTTTCAAAACTGACACACCCCCTCATGGTGACTCCTCAATCCTTATGTCCATAAAAAACCATATTATCAAATAGTTATAAAAAAAGCAAGCTCTTGGCATCAATATTGCGTCACTTAAATCTCCAACAGGAGGACAAACAGGAGGCCATATGAAGATTTTGATTGTTGACGACGACCCGCAGGTTGTCACCTATATCATGGAAAGACTGGAACGATGGGGATATGATTTTCAATCCGCCGGCACCGGCAGCGATGCCCTGAAACTGTTTTCTAAACACACATTTGATCTGATCCTGCTGGATATCATGTTGCCGGACTATCTGGGGTATAATCTAATCCCTGAATTCAAACAAATTGATCCGGGCATCGAAATCATCACCATGACCGGGGAGAGTTCCCGGGAGCTGGAGCAGCGGGTCAGAAAAGAGGGGATTCTATATTACATGGTCAAGCCCATTGAGACCGACAACCTGAAGCTCTTGCTAACCCATCGTCGTCAAAAGGGATAGCTGGCGTTACCCCAGCTATAGATTGACTCATATTATTTTTTTACTACCATATTGTTTTTTATTATATGATCCGTTTCATCAAAAGGAGACAGCAGCATGACCCAGGAGACCAGTACAATGAAACAGGCGATCAACGACACCATAACAGCAGTCGGGAAATACCTGACCTTTTCCCTCAAAGGGGAAGAATACGGCATCGGGATTCTCAAGGTAAAGGAGATCATCGGGATGATGCCCATCACATCCGTTCCCAGGACTCCGTCATTTGTGAAAGGGGTGATCAACCTGAGGGGAAAGGTGATTCCCGTTGTGGATTTGAGACTCAAATTTGAAATGGACAGTATCCCGTATACGGAAAAGACCTGCATCATTGTAGTGGAGATTGAATCAAGCGATACCATAGTGTTCATCGGTATTGTGGTGGATGCGGTATCTGAAGTCCTCAACATCAAAGAGGAGGAAATAGAGAATGCCCCGTCCTTTGGCACCAGTGTCAACACGGACTATATCCTTGGAATGGCCAAGATAGATTCCGGGGTCAAAATCCTGCTGGATATCGACAAGGTGTTGAGTGCAGAAGAGATCACAGCCATTGAGAAAACAGTTTAACATTTTTTTAACACATAATTGTTATAAGGAGATGAACCATGGGACAGCAGATGAAACTGGGAACCAGGTTGATGCTGGGGTTCGGGGTGGTGGCGTTAATCACCCTGATCGTTGGTATTGTGGGGTATTATGGAGCAATCAAAGGGGAGCTATCCGTAGAAGAGATCGGCGGTGTCCGGCTGCCCAGCATTAACAGCACACTGATCATGAGTGAGGCCCAGACCGCCGTTGACAGCGTCGAGAATGCCCTGTTAAGCCGTGCCATTGATCTCAAGACCCGACAGGAGAAGTATATTGATTTGGCGGCCATTTGGAAACGAGCTGAAAATGCCTGGAAGATCTATGAACCCCTTCCCCAGACAGACGAGGAGGCCAGGGTATGGAAAGAGTTTGTACCGGCATGGGAAAAATGGAAAAAAGATCATCAGGCCTATGTTGCTTTGTCCATGGAGTATGACACAACGGTAGACGCCCAGCAGCTCGGAGATAAGATATATGCCTCCATGGCTCAGCAGGCACTGGAAAACAATGCCGTGACGTTTGGAAAGGCAGAGGATATTCTGAATGAAATTATCCAAATGGTATGTAGTTCATTGTATCAATAAATGTTATCCTTCCGTGTTTGTGTTTTATTTTTTCACTGCACATTATAAGACTTGCACCGCGATATAATAAATTGAACATATTCCAATATTTAGTTCCTTTAAATAATACTGTGAAATCGAATTCAAGATTTGTTGCTACGAAATATTTTCTTTGAAAATATTTTTTATTGTCGATAATGTAATTGATCATCTTTTCTCTTTCATAGAATACTTTGTAGACTGGTCTTTTTTCTGTTGTTCCCTTGTAAAAATACAATCCTCCCATTAAGAATGTGTTTTTTTCTGTGTGTGTTTCAACGTCAAAACCAACAAAATCGAATTTTCTTATTTTCTTA
>JAWOEJ010000222.1:0-11498 GCA_046482845.1 Desulfobacteraceae bacterium
GCTTCATCAGATCCCGCTGGTTTTTTAACTCCTCTTCCACCCGAACCATACGTTCACGGAGTTCGATTTCATATACCTGAGGAGGGTGAGCCAGACTCTGCGCTCCCAGCCACTCTCCCATATGCTGTCGAACATATTCTCCAATGGCTTCATAATCTTCCTGGGCTAAAGGCATAACAGATCTCCTTACCGGGTCAGTCTGCTTTAAACGCTCACATTTCTTTATCCTGTCAGCAGAATAAAAATTAAACAGATTTAATAAATTAATATGTTAATTTTTCAGACAGGGAATGTCAAGGACTGCTTTAAAAAGAGGGAAACCAGACATGGATACTGCTGCTATACTGTATGGCTGGCCGGCCATAACACACCCGTATAAAAAAGGGAAAAGCATCCATACGGTAAATTTGACTGCCAAATCCCGTTTTAGACAATAAAATTCTCTATTCTTTTGATAACCACATCATCATAATTAATATCACTGATCAAAAAGTTATAAACATCTAAATATTTTTTCTCTTTTAAAATTTTTAATAAGACATCAATGTTAAACTGCATATAGTCATGAATCATACTGTTCCTAAAACCAATCGCACTGCTTAATGATCGGTACGCTTCATGATTTATCGCACCAACTTCATACAAGAAATAGATTGAATCTTTATTTCTATGGGGGACAAGAGGGCAATTATAGTATTTTAAAATCTTTTTTGCCTTACCAATTGTATTTTCGATAATAACTTGCAGTGAATTTTTTGCAGCCCTGATCTCTATTTTTGACAACTCATGTTTTGATGCGAGGCAGTCTAAAACTTCCTTCTCTTCATTGGCGATATCAATTGTCTGTGTCAAGTAATCTTTTAGCTGCACTTTCATCTCCTTTAAGTACGATATAGTTTTCTTTGATGTTTTTTTTTAAAAAATTATCTGCTTTTAATAAATTAACAACATCATAATCTGTATCAGCTAAATTTAACAATTCTCCTATATCCTTCCATAACTTCGCATCAACCCCCCACAAAGTATCTAAATCCTGGGTTACTGAGACGGCAAAATCATAATCGCTTTGTAATTTTGCTGTGCAATTTGCCCTTGAACCAAAGAGAAGAACAGTATCAATATAATTAACGCTATCATCGGAAAATAACGCTTTCAACTCTTTAACAGTGAACTCTTTGATTTTGCCATACATTCGATTATTCAATCCTTTAACTCTGCCATTAAGCCACCACTTCCAGTGATGGCTTTCATATAAAAGTTTCAATCCTGCTCAGCCACTCAAAAAATTTGATTGTTCACGGTTACTCCTTTATAAAATAAACCCCACACAAACTCTATAAATAAGGAGGTATCCGTGAATAAGAACTCATTTATAAACCAATTCTCACATAACATCAAATTTAATTACACCCGTGTGCCTGTGACGGCGTTTGGAGCCGGTCCAAACCGCCCTGGTCAAAAGCCTTCTGCTGCTCTTCCCATACCGGCTCAAATTCCGGCACCACCCAGGCAGAAACAGAATCTCCCCAAACCATAAACACCGCTAATATTATACAGTACCGGAAAAAGTGCATTGATTTTCCTTTCATGATATTGCGCCCTGGGGTGGGGTCACGAAGCCCGACCCCGTTGACCAACAAACCAGCCGATTTGGCCGAAGTTATGACCAAGCCCCGTTTTCATTATCTCACATCCCCATGTATGTATATCTAATTCTTTTTTTAAAAATCAAGAAAAAAAACGGATTACCGCCCTTCTCCTTTAAAACATATTGATTATGAAACATATTGATTCCAGAGGGAATATTCATTATACTCGGTTATCAAGTTTCATATAACCCACATGATGCGCAGCATCACAACAAACCATGAAACTTGAATTGTACCGTGTCTTGTTTCTTGTATCTTGTTTCAAGTTTCTTATAAACCCACATGTCCTGGCGGACACAACGAAACATGAAAACTGTGAGCTTTTAGCTGTTAGCTTTTAGCTGAGTACTGATGGCTGACGGCTGATGGCTTTCATATAAAAAATTTTAACAATTAATATTTCATCCAATGGGCTTAAAAATAATGCACAAAGCAATACCGACTGAAGTTGAAAACATACTCAAAACACTTGCATCAAATGGATTTAAAGCCTGTATTGCCGGCGGTGCAGTCAGGGACATGCTGCTCGGCTGCCCGGTCCAGGACTATGATATTGTAACTGATGCCTCAATTAGCGAAATCCAGAAAATTTTTAAAGATAAAACCATAAAAACCGTAGGCAGCACCTTTCATATATGTCTTGTAAACGCCATTGAAGTGGCATCCTGCCGGTCAACAGAATCAAAAACGTCTTTTCCTGAAACAGATCTTGGAAAAAGGGATTTTACCATTAACAGCATGGCCTGGGATCCCCTGTCACAGACCATTATAGATCCGTTTTCCGGCCGGACCGACCTGGCTGAAAAAATAATACGCTTTACTCAGGACCCGGATACCAGAATCAGTGAAGACCCATTAAGAATGATCAGGGCCTGCCGGTTTGCGGCAAAAATAAATGGAAATATAGATCCTGATGCCTGTGATGCCATCCAGAAAAACAAAAATCTTGTGCCGCAGAAAACCGCCTTTGAAAGAATCCGCATGGAAATTCTTAAGGCCATGATTTGTAAAACCCCTTCTGTTTTCTTTAGACATCTGCACAGAACCGGACTGCTCGCCCATATCCTGCCGAGCCTTGACAGATGCTATGATCTTGACGGAGGGCCCCACCACGGTGAAACAGTGTTTGACCACTGCCTGCTCACTGGAGATGCCCTTTCGCCCAAAAGCCCCCTGCTGAGACTGGCCGGATTTCTTCATGACACTGGCAAATATGATGCTGCAGAGATTAAGGACGGCCAGCTGACTTTTCCCGGCCACGAAAAAAAAAGGCAGGCTGTGATCAAGGATCTGCAGCGCCTGAAATTCAGCATAAAGGAAATTACCTATATAGACGACCTTATCAGCGTTCACATGCGCCCTTTAAAGGAAGATACCTCGCCAAAGGCGGTAAGGAGAATCCTTGCAAAACTTGAAGAACGGCATTTAACCTATCAGGATTTTCTGCGCATGAGAATCGCCGACAAAAAAGCCAACCTGAACCCGGAAAAACGGCCATATACCCTGTCTGAAATCCGTGCCCGAATAAACAAATTCAGAAACGAATTGTTTAACCACAATGGAAACGGGGCTGTTTTCAGAATAAAAGACCTGGCTGTATCAGGAAAAGATATCATGGATATTCTGGATATTCCCCAGGGCCCCCTTGTGGGGGAGGTGATGGCCCATCTTTTTGAAAAAGTGCTTGAAAACCCGGAATTGAACCAGCCGGAACAGCTCAGGCAGCTGGCCCTGTCTTTCAATCGTCAGAAACCCCGCAATGGGAAGACTTCCCCATAGCCCAGAAATGGTTTGTCACAGGGAAAGCCTTTTTCCACATTAACTGTCTTGAACATGAAAATTTTATATGAAAGTCTTGGTGCGCCGGCAGCCGATTAAGAGCTCCCAGCGGTTGCCTGTCAGGAACATTGAAAACCAAAGGAGATCAGACTTTTTGCCCTGCCAGGCGTTAAAAAAATCATGCTGATACTTTTGCCTGCTGAATTTCCTCCGAAGAAAAATCCCAGGTCACATGATGGGGCTCAAAATCTTCCAGAAACAGTTCAGGCAGGTGATCGTCTTTTTCAGTAAAACCCGCCATCTTGTTAAACCTGTTTTCATTATCCAGTATGGAAATCCCAAGGCTTACAACATCATCGGGAGTTAACGCAAGTCCGTACTGCGCATTGATCATATCCACAATCAGGGGCACTCCGTCGTCTGAATCCAGCACTGGAAAGGCAACAAACAGACACAGCCCTGTGGCATCAATGGCTGCTGTTGCAATCTGAAGGTTCTTTGACAGATCGATCTGCCCGTCTTTTTTCAGAGGATCAACACTGCCGCCCACCCCGAGAATATTGGCGGTTACCGCATAACCCGATGTATGATCAGCGCCCTGGGGAGACGTGGCATAGGTGATGCCGACCCCTTTTACAGCCCTTGGATCATAGGCAGGTATGGCCTGTTTCTTGACTACCGGGACCCGGTCCACCCCAAAGGCCTGACCGGCAAAGGCGGCTCCGCTGCCCAGTATTCTGCCCATGGGATCATCTGTCCCGATCTTACTGACAAGCTCAATGGCCTTTTTTGAATCCCCCCAGTCCAGTATGCCGGCTTCCATGGCAAGGCCCAAGGCCACACCGGTATCGATGGTATCAACGCCGGCATCATCGCAAAGGGCATCAAGTCTTGCAACAGCATCCAGATCATGGATCAGGGTATGGGCACCAAAAGCCCATATGGTTTCATATTCAAACCCCGAAGTGATCACTTTGCCGTCCTGGTCATTATAACACTGGGAGCATTTGATCACGCATCCGGGATGGCAGCCCTCCTTAACAATTCCTTTTCTCTGTTTAATCAGTTCATTTATTTTTTCACCGGAAATATCCCCGGCATGGTCAAAATGCCCGGACCGGAAATTTTTAGTGGGCAGGGCCCCTGCATTGTTAATAATATTTACCAGCACCGCCGTACCATATTCCCCAAGGGCCTGGCCTGACACGGGATGATCTGTAATAAGCTTTGTCCACGCCCTGTTTGCGGTTTTAAAGCCATCCAGATCAGCAATGGCAACCTTGTCAGCCCCCTGATCATCCACCACAATGGCCTTGATCCCCTTTGACCCGAGAACAGCCCCGAGCCCGCCCCGTCCTGCGGCCCGGCCCGGCCTGCCGGCGGGATCTGCCACCTGAATGCTGGCTGCAGTGAGCCGCTGCTCACCGGCGGGTCCAATACACATGACCCCGGTTTTATTCCCATATTTTTCCTGCAGCGCTGTAATGGTTTTATTGGTGCCCATACCTGCATATGCACCAGCAGGCTCAATTGTGACACCCTCTTTTGTGACCACAACAACAGACCAGTCATCAATGGATTCGGGCCGGTTTTCCAGAACAAGGGCTTTTATGCCGAGTCTTGCCAGTTTCTGGGACACTGTGCCGCCGGCATTGCTCTCCTTTATACCGCCGGTAAGAGGGGATTTTGCCCCCACAGACAACCGCCCGGAATTGGTGGCAGGGGTGCCGCTTAAAAGACCCGGTGCGATAACAAGTTTATTGTCCCTGCCAAGGGCATGGCATTTTGCCGGAACCTCATCTAAAACAATTTTTGAGGTCAATCCCCTTCCGCCAAGCGCTGTCAACTCATCTGAAGGCGTTTCAGAGGTATGGGTTTTTCCCCTGGTATTGATTCTTATAATTTGTGCCATATTCATTCTCCCGTTAAATTGTTGAAACCCGATCATCAGGTTTTTTGAACAGCACCGCCCTTTCATAAAACTTGATAATCAAACAAAAAGAGTCAAAAAAAACCCTATGTAAAATAAAGGCAAAAGTCAATTATTGATTTCCCCTGGACGGGTTACAGGAAGTAATCATATAAAAAAATTCACACCAGACATCTGGATATTTCTTGACTTTTTATTAAAAAAAGTATCTAAGTATGCTTGCTTTGCGAAGTTTTTTGAAGATTAAACTATGTTTATTCAAGCTATTTTAAGGAGGAGCAGAAAAGATGATGAAAAAAAGTTTGCTGATCATGGTGGCTGTTCTGGCACTGTTTGCATTTTCCAGCACAGGAGCCTTTGCCGGTGAAAAAATAATCAACGGAATCGATGCCAATTTCCCGCCATTTGCCTATATTGACAAAGCAGGAAATCCCAGTGGCTTTGATGTTGAATCCATTGAATGGATTGCCAAAGAAATGGGGTTTGAAGTGGATCATAAGCCCATTGACTGGGACGGCATTATAACCAGTCTTTTAATCAAAAAAATTGACGTTATTGCATCGGGCATGAGCATCACCCCTGACCGGGCTGAAAAAGTCGACTTTTCAATTCCCTACTGGCAGATAAAACAGGTTCTGGTTGTCAAAAAAGATTCCAAAGCCACAGTAAAAGACCTGTTAACGGGCAAAAAAATCATTGGGGTTCAGCAGGGAACCTCTGAAGCCAAATGGCTCAAAGCCAACGCAGCAGAAAACAACTGGAATTTTGAGCTCAGATACTATAATTCCTCACCCCTGGCCGTGGAAGACGTACTCAACGGCAGAATTGCCGCTGCTGCCATGGATGATGCCCCGGCAAAGGATGCCGCTTCCAAAAAAGCAGTAAAAAGCATCGGCACCTTTGGCATGCACCAGGAAGATTTTGGTTATGCGGTGCGCAAGGGGGACGAAAAACTTTTAAAAACCATCAATACCGGCCTTGAAAAACTCATGGCCTCTCCCCGCTGGGAAGAACTCAAGAAAAAATATGATCTGTAACACATAGATCCATTTTTTATATTGCCGGTAACTTGATGATCAAGTTTTTTGAATAGCACCGCCCCCAGCGGTTAGCTGTTAGCTTTTAGCTGAGTACTGACAGCTGACAGCTGATGGCTTTCATATAAAAGGGGACAGGTTCATATCTGTCCCCTTGTCTCTTGATTGATACTTTCAATAAAATCAAGGTGTTTTTACAGGCAAATCAGGTTTAAAACAAACAGATCAGGCTGTGTATCTAAAACAATGCTGGAAATTCTTCTAACCATAAAAGATGCCCTGCCCTTTCTCATCAAGGGCTCTGTCGCCACAATTATCATCGTAACCGGTGCCATGGGCATTGGTCTGATTATGGGAATCTGCATGGCCGCCGGCATGGTCTACTCCAATAATTATGTAAAAACATGCTGTAGAGTATATATCTGGTTTTTCCAGGGGGTTCCCGCTCTGGTACTTCTTTTTCTATTTTATTTCGGCCTGTTCAACTACCTTGGGTTTAATTTCGGCGCCATCACCGTTGCCACCATTGTACTCGGTATGATCACCGCTGCGTACCAGGCCAACATATTCAGGGGCGCCATGCTTTCCATGCCCCAGGGACAGTTTAAGGCGGCAAATGCCCTGGGGATGAGCAATTTTCAGGCCATTGTTTTTATCATTCTGCCCCAGGTGCTCCGGGTTTCCATCCCGGCCTGGTCCAATGAATTTTCCATTGTGCTCAAGGATTCAGCCCTGGCCTTTGTTATTGGAGCACCTGAAATCATGGCCAGAACCCAGTTTGTCGCGTCCAGAACCTACCAGCACCTTCCTCTGTACATCACAGCAGGTCTTATCTATTTTGTACTTACCTGGTCAGGATTAAGGGGCCTGCGGAAACTGGAAAGCAGAGTCCGGGTGCCGGGCTATTCCCATCAGGAAATGTAATTGTATGATGTCTCCCATTCTAAAAATGGAAAAAATATGTAAATCCTTTGCCAAAGATGAAATCCTCAAACAGGTAGATCTTGAAATCAGCAAAGGCGAAATAAAAGTGCTCA
This sequence comes from Desulfobacteraceae bacterium, assembly GCA_046482845.1. GTDB lineage: Bacteria > Desulfobacterota > Desulfobacteria > Desulfobacterales > Desulfobacteraceae > DATFJZ01. The sequence goes on from JAWOEJ010000222.1 coordinate 7,433, forward strand.
TCGGTCCATCAGGCGGGGGGAAAAGCACCCTGCTCCAGTGCATCAATGCCCTTGTTGTCCCTGATTCCGGAAATATCTGGCTGAAAAACAAGAAAATCAACATCAACAACAGCCAGGAAGTTTACAGTTTCAGACAAAAGGTGGGAATGATTTTCCAGGATTTTAATCTCTTTGACCACTTAACCGCCATGAACAATATTACCATTGCCCTGCGCAAGGTAAAGAAAATGGGAAAAAAAGAGGCAACACTTCGGGCTGAAACTGAACTTTCCCAGGTGGGGCTTTCTGATAAAAGCCACCTTTACCCGGCCGAACTTTCCGGCGGCCAGAAACAGCGGGTGGCCATTGCACGGGCCCTGGCCATGGACCCTGAGGTCCTTCTCCTGGACGAACCCACCTCAGCTTTGGACCCGGAACTTGTCGGTGAGGTCATCACAGTAATCAGAAATCTGGCTGCCAAAGGAATGACCATGATCCTGGCCACCCACCAGATGTCTTTGGTACGCTCCCTGGCCGACGAAATCCTTTTCATGGAAAACGGCGTTATTGTTGAAAAAGGGTCTCCGGAACAATTGCTGTTAAATCCGGATTCAAAAACCCTTGGCTTCTGTGACAGATTGAGAAACATGGCAGAAGAGGGCAGTTGACCATGACCAGTCCTGATTTTTTCCACGAATTGATCGCAAGCCTTAACCAGGGGCTTTTAATGACAATTATGCTGATTATTCCGTCGGCGTTTGGCGGGGTGATCATTGGAATTACAGCAGGCGCCCTCAGGTCCTTTGGCTCCCTTCACGTGAGAAAAGCAGGAGATGCCTTTGCCGCTGTATTCCGGGGCACTCCCCTTGTGGTTCAGCTGTTTATCCTGTATTTTGGCCTGCCAAACCTGGGAATTTATCTTTCCCCGTATACAGCGGCCGTAACCGGATTTATCCTGTGCAGCGGCGCCTACCAGTCTGAATATGTCAGAGGTGCCCTGCTCTCCGTCAAACAAAACCAGTATATGGGCGCCCAGGCCCTGGGGTTTTCAAAATTTCACACCATTTTCTGGATCATCATTCCCCAGGCCTTAAGACGGGCCCTGCCCGGCTGCGGCAATGAAATTATCTATATGATAAAATACTCTTCCCTGGCATATATTGTGACCTGTATGGAACTAACCGGCCATGGCAAGGTCTTTGCCACAGAATATTTCAGATTCACAGAAGTTTTTGTTGTAATAGGGTTTTACTATCTTTTTCTGGTCTCCATTGCCAAAATTATTTTACGGAAACTGGAACAGCGCCTTTACGTGCCGGGCTTTGGGAGATCCTAACACTCGAATGTCAAAATTTTATGGAAGGGACGAGCGCCGCCCTCAGCGGTTGCCTGTCAGGAACATTGAGAACCAGAGGAGATCAGACTTTTTCCGTCGTTCACGTTCCTGACAGGCAACCCTGGGGTTGAAAGCGCATAGCAAAATCATGAATGCCCCGAAAATAAACGAAAAAATACAACAGGCCCTGATCAAGGCAACAACCCCTGGATGCATCATAAAACCAGGCAGCATACCAGATCAGTACAGCTGCGACGCATCTGAACTGAGATACCCTCCGGAACTTGTTGTCAAAGCGGCGTGCAGAGAAGATGTCCAGGCGGTTATCCAGCTGGCCAACCAGTGGCATTTCCCAGTGATCCCCAGGGGGGGCGGCAGCGGTCTTGCCGGGGCCTGCCTGGCCGATCAGGGCGGGGTTGTTCTCTCCCTTGAAAATATGAACAGAATTCATCCACCGGACACAAAAAACCTTATTATGGCTGTAGAACCCGGGGCTGTGAGCTGTGAAGTAAGAAAAGCCGCAGAAAAAAGCGGGCTTTTCTACCCCCCTGACCCTGCCGGCATGGACAGAAGCACCATCGGAGGCAATGCCGCCACCGATGCCGGGGGACCGGCCTGCCTGAAATACGGCACCACAAGAGACTATATCCTCGGCCTTGAAGCGGTCCTTCCCACAGGGGAACTCATCAGAACCGGTGTAAAAACCCGCAAGGGCGTTGTAGGATACGATCTGACCAATCTCATTGTCGGCTCTGAAGGGACCCTTGGCATCATAACGGAGCTGACCCTGAAAATCATCCCAAAGCCCTGTGCTGTCATGGGCATCATGGCCGTTTTCAAAAACATGGGCTCTGCAATGGAAGCGGTCTCCCATATAATGGCCAGCAGCATCCTTCCCTGTGCCATGGAATTCATGGATCACAAATGCCTTTTTCTTGTAAAGGACATGCTGCCCATGTCACTGCCCGGAAATGAGCCCTCTGTACTGATTATTGAAACAGACGGTTCTGTCTCCCACGTCAAGGAGGAAATTCAGAACATATCTGAACGATGCAGAGAAATGGGGGCGGACACCATTCTTCAGGCCAAAAATCAGGACGAAAGGGAAAAAATATGGCAGGCCCGCAGACAGATCTCCCTGTGCATCCACGACTGGGCCGCGCTTTACATATCTGAAGACGTTGTAGTGCCCATCAACGCCATTGCAGACCTTGTCAATCGACTATCGTTTTTCGAGGACAGATACAGGATCAAAATTTTTGCCTTTGGTCATGCAGGAGACGGCAATATTCATCTGAATATTACAGCACCGTCAAAAGACAGCATGGACAGGGTAAATTCCGGGGTAAAGGCTTTGCTTGAGCAGGTTCTGGCGCTTGGGGGAACCATTTCCGGAGAACACGGCATCGGGCTTGCCAAAAGACAATACCTTCCAATGGAAATTTCTCCGGAAAGTATTGCCCTGCAAAAGGGAATAAAAACACTTTTTGACCCCAACAACATCCTCAATCCGGGAAAAATTTTTAAGTAAGCTTGAATTCTGAAGTGCATCCGGTATACTCGGTCATCAAGGGATAAAATACTACACTTAGGAATCTGGAAAAAAAGGGAACGCCCTATGGACACAGATCTTATAAAAAATGTAAAAAACGATAAATTCGCTGCTTTTGTGGGCATCAGGCTTGTTAAAGTATCTCCGGGCTATGCTTTAACGGAACTTGAATTAAATGAAAACCATTTAAACGGGGTCAACATGGTCCAGGGCGGGGTGATCTTTACCCTGGCGGATTATGCGTTTGCCGCAGCGTGCAATGCAGCAGGATGCCCCACCGTAGGACTGAGTACCACCATTTCCTATTACAAAACACCAACGGGCCGCAAAATCAAAGCGGAAGCAAAGGAGATAAGCGTTGAAAAAAAAATAAGCGGTTATCAGGTCAATGTAATGGACGAGGACAATACTGTTGTGGCGGCATTCACCGGACTGGGATACAGAAAACATAAACAGAAAACATAAGTTTTTTATATAACCCCCATGTCCTGGTGGAAACAACAAAGGATGAAAGCTGTTACTCGGTTATCAAGTTTTTTGAATACCGCCGCCCCCAGCAGTTGCCTGTGAGGAACAGCGACCGACGGAGGACTCGTTCCCTGGCAGGCTAAAAATCGGCGACCTGCGGCCACTGGTCCTCAAACAGCTTGATTGTCGCAACGCCTGGCAGGGAAAAAGTCTGATCTCCTTTGGTTCTCAATGTTCCTGACAGGCAACCGCTGGGGGCTCTTAATCGGCCATTCCATAAAAACTTGATAACCGAGTTTTACCTTTCTCCTAAAGTGGATCAAATGTCAAGACTGAAATTAAATTTCCATAAAATTATATTTTTTTCTAAAACCAAATTTTTTTCCATCACCTTTTTCAAAACCAAAAAGGGTAGCGTCTGCAATACCGGGCTTTTTTCCCGGCCAGCACCGGCACTGTGAATTCAATGATCCGGGTGGCAGTGATGGGAAAATGTTAAAACCAGTTTTTGCTTGACATTTTTTTACAGATTTTAAATAACCCCCATGATGCCATGCCATGAATCACAACAACCCATGAAACTTGAATTTTGCCGTGTCTTGTTTTTTCGCCAAAAGAACTGTCTGTTTTTTCAATGATCAGCGCAATAGTCTTGGGCTGGATTTTCTTTCCGTTTTTTAGTCTCCCTGGCTCATTTGATCCATGGGAGCAGAAAAAATTCTTAAAGTTTC